>JBEAZL010000236.1:0-3130 GCA_041170085.1 Bacteroidota bacterium | reverse complement strand
GATGGTCTTTCCGCAGCGGGTTTCTTTGTGGTGGGAAACATCACGCAGCCCGGTCCTTTTCAGGTTGTAGTTCAGGACTGGACCGAGACAGAAGAGCTTACTAAAAGGGTCTGGTATCCGCAGAACCTGGCAGAGCTGGGAGCTCGTCCGTTTGTGGTCATTTCGCATGGCTGGACACATGAGTACACTTATTACGATCACATTGGGGAACACCTGGCTTCATATGGGTATGTCGTGATGTCTCACTGGAATGATGTGGGCAGCGGCAACGCGGCTGGAACGAATTCAGCTTCATTTTCTCTGATAGCCAATGTGGAGCACTTACTGGCTGGCCAGTCGGATTTATTCGGAGGAGTTCTCGATGGTTACATCGATCATCACCATATGTGCTGGACGGGTCATAGCACCGGTGGAGAGACGCCTGTAAGGGCATATACCAGATTACGGAGCGGACAGATAATTGCTGCGCATTTTGACTGGCAGGATGTTCAGTTGATTAGCAGTATATGTCCGGTTGCTTTTCTAAATGGGGATCAAAGCAATCCTTATGATGTGAATTATCACCAGTTTGTCGGAGGCGCTGACACCGATGCGAGTGGATTTGCAGCGGACGGTTATTTTCAGCCCTTGTCCATTTACGAGAGATCCACAGGGAACAGGCAACTCACCTATATACATGGTGCAGGACATGAAGTGTTTCACGATTTCTATAGCACAGAAGCATGGCCTGATTCATTGGCTTCGGGTCCTGATCTGGTAGGAAAGGCACAGGTACATCCGGTGATGAAGTCATATCTCCTTGCCATGTGCGAATGGTATCTGAAGGGAAACAGGGCGGGCAAGGATTTCTTAACCCGCAATTACGCACATTTCCACCCTATGGGACTGGATGATTCTCTGGTTATAACCAACGAATACAGAGATGGCCATTATACGGATAAGTATGTGGTAGATGATTTTCAGACTAATCCGGAAAATACCCTGATGAGTTCCGGGGCAGAGGCCAGCTACCTCCTGATTGAGCCGGAAGAAATTCTCATGCTGGATTTTGATGGATCATTTGCATACGATGCCAACCAACCATCGAATGGAATGACAAGGGCCAGATTCGATGATGATCCGAGGTGCACTGTGTTTTCATGGGGCGTTGGAGGTGTTATCTATATGCAGGTACCTGAAGATGTTGATATGTCAATGTATGATATGTTGAGTTTCAGGGTGTCGATGCCTACACGTCATCCTCAGAACGATAGCCTGGATATGCAGGATTTCCATGTTTTTTATACAGATCAGGAAATGAATGCATGCTACATACCGGTATCACCTTTTGCAGTTATCTCTCCGCCATACCAAAAGGATGAAGGCGGGGAATTGCACATTTGCCTGCCTACCGGAGAATACACCGTTGAGGTTGGGGGTACTGCGTTCTCATCGGAGACTTTTTTCGAGATACCTGGTTATGTTCCTTATAATACCACGGGCACTTATTCCTTTGAGATCCCGGAAAGTGAAGAGTGCTTGCCAGTGGATATATTCATGTATGATACTTACGGCGATGGCTGGGATGATGGAGACCTTACCATTTACAATGCAGACGGAGACACCGTGGCTTATGGAACTCTGTATTTTGGATTCGGACCTGAGCCCGGTGAAGGATGGCAAAATGAATTCGTAACCGTTCGGATTCCGATAGATGTGCTGAGATCATGCGATGATCAACCCGATTTAAACGCGCCATTTAATCTCGGATTTTCTTTCGGAATGGGAGAGGAGATACCCGGAGCACTGGCCATTGACGATATCGAGCTGATAAAGCTTTCACCTGAACTGACTGTGAATTCTGTTCCTCTTGTTCAAAGTCACGACAACATTTTAGTTTATCCGAATCCCGCTTCAGATCATCTTTTTGTGCAGACCAGCGGGTCAGATTTTCTGAAAAGTATCGATATCAGCGATATATCCGGGAGATCATTACTGCAGGTTAAAACCGACCTCAGGCAACCGATAGATGTTTCCGGATTACCTGATGGTGTTTATATCCTGAGGGTTGAGTCTGCTGGTTCGGTGAGTTCAGTTCGTTTTGTGAGACTTAATCAATGATTATGGTTTGATTCGGTTTTCCTGATGAATTGAATCAGGCCGTCGAAGAATACTTTTTGGTCGTCGTAAAAGCACATATGGCTTCCGTTCGGGCAAAGTACATGTGAGCCATTCGGCATCTGCTCACTCATCCACTTCATGTGCTCAGGGTCCATTGTATCATGTGTTGCCCCGATAGTAAGCACTGGGATATTGAGATTTTTCAGATCTGCTGAACGGTCCCAGTTAGCAAGCCTTCCGGCTATTCCAAATTCACTAGGTCCCTGCATAACGACATACAGCTGTTGATTGATTTTCGAGAAGGAGCGCACCACTGGTTCCGGCCACTCATCGAGAGGAATGCGGCAGATGTGCTTCTGGTAGAAATGAGGCATGAGCAATTCCATGTAGCGTGGATTGGTGAATTCACCGGCGGCTTCGATATCTCTGATCTCTTTCAGCACTGTGGTATCCATCTGTGCAGCCAGCACTTCATCGGCATATTTTCCGTATTGCGGACAGCTGCTCATCATGTTTGAGATGATGAGTCCTTTTAAATTCTGTTGGTATTGAACTGCATATTCCATGGCCAGTATGCCGCCCCATGAGTGACCCAGCAGGTAGAAGTTTGAAGCATCAAGATTGAGTGCTTTGCGCACTTGCTCAACTTCATCGACGAAACGACCGAGGTCCCAGAAAGCGCTGTCGTTAGGGTTTTCCGAATTGCCACAACCCAATTGATCGTAATATATGAACTCGATTTCCTCAAACGGCAGGAAGCTTTCAAAGCACTCAAAGTACTCATGTGTGCATCCCGGACCTCCGTTCAGCAGGAGTATTTTGGTTTGCGGGTTGTTTCCGAATCGCTTGGTCCACACTTTGAAAGTTCCCCGGTCAGTGGTTATGTCTATCATTCGGACGCCACCGGTTTTTACTCCGCCGTCGGGATCCACCAGATAGGCTTTTTCTGAGTATTCCGGAGCAACTGGATGTTCGTTTCTGAAACAGGATGAAAGGGCCAGAGTCAGCGATATAACGATCAGTGTATATC
>JBEAZL010000235.1:0-9857 GCA_041170085.1 Bacteroidota bacterium | reverse complement strand
GTAACCTGAGCCCTCGATGATCCGAAAATAGCGATCAGAAAGGACGCAATTAGGACACGGTTGGTTTTCATTCTGGAAAGAAGTTTTGGTTTCTACACAATATTACATCAGAAAACCAAATTCCCCCAAAGTATTATCAACTGATTATCACAAAGCTGACTACCTCAGAACCACCCGGAAAATCTCCCGCTTATTGTCTGATTCCACGACAACCAGAACCATACCAAGGCTGTTGGGCGAGATATAGCGGGAACCAGTCACTTTCTTCTCGCGATGCAATAGCTGACCATTACTGCTGTAAATACTGATGGTTGAAGTGTGTGGCACCTCACACCAGAGTCGCGAACCCACGGCCCGGACCACAGAAGATAACGCAGCATTTCCCTG
The DNA here is from genome assembly GCA_041170085.1 of Bacteroidota bacterium. Taxonomy (GTDB): domain Bacteria; phylum Bacteroidota; class Bacteroidia; order Flavobacteriales_D; family Sanyastnellaceae; genus JAWXBG01. The sequence continues at coordinate 9,470 of JBEAZL010000235.1, read as the reverse complement.
ACCAATACCAACGTATTCGAGCAGGGTAATGTCGGCCGCGCGCATCAGTACCGGGGATTTATCCGCTGCGTTATACATGGCTTCAAATGATTCAATTTCGGGTGTGCTGTCAGCAAACATTTCGTCGAGCCAGCGGGGAGGAATGCTTTGATAATGGACCTCTGCCGTTATACTGACTGGTCCGGTGTAACCGTCAGTCGGAATATGATAGTACACCACATCGGTACCACTGCCTTCCAGCGGATCATGATTGAAGTCCTCATCCGGTATTCCTAAAACGACCTCAGTGGTATCATACATCTCGTCGCTGAAAGAGAATCCTTCGGGGACAAGCCTGTTGTCCTTCAGGTGAACGTAACCACGTTCGAGAATGGTGGTAACGTCGCCATTCACATCGCCCATGACCATTTCATAGATCTGGCATTGGTCTTCTTCGGTGATCACCTGATGATGGGGTTCAAAAGTCTCATCTTCTCCTTCAACGCGGAAGTCAGAGGTGTACTTGCCGGATGACCAAAGTTCATTTCCGTTCTCATCGAAGGCAGCTACTTTAAGCACCATTCGTCTTGCAGGATATCCGCTCGGAAGCTTGTGACCGGTAATATTCGTGAGTTTCACACTTACCCTGGCTGTGTCGGCATCTCTGTTCAATTCTGATACTTCAAGCTGCAAACTTTGCTGCTGAAGATTTTGAACAGTGGCATTGATGGTAGACTGAAAATGATCCGGGGTGGCTGTCAGTCCGAGGCTTTCGGCATTATCGCGAAAGATTCCCAGCATCAGAACGTTTCCGCCAACAAGGGTGTGAAGTGAGAAAGGCGTTCGTGGGGGCGTATCGTAGCCCGCTGCGAGAATCACTCCCTGTTCGCCGAGTGATGGCATGTGACAGGTCTGGCAGGTGGTTCCCTGCTCAGAGTAAGAAGAGTTCAGCCATTCATGCCATGTGGCCTGTTCAACAAATTCATCGCCGGTGAGTTGACCGGAGAGATCGACAGTATTCGTAATAAGACTGTGGCATGAACCACAGATCTCTGCCTGAGCAATATGGGCTCCATACTCCGGAGTGTATCCACTGTACAATGCCATAGGTGTTACCAATGGATCAGGATATTGACCGTAGGCCACCAGCGATGAAGCGAAGTGCATTTGCCCTGTGTGCCCGCTCAGATTTTCGGGGCTGCGCTGGTGACAAGCAAGACATGAAACACCATCCAGGGCAACACTGTCAAGCAACATTTCCGCCATGGAATAATGCTCTGCTCCGGTCAGGATAGCCGCATAATTTCCGAGCGGTGCATGACATCGCGTGCATGTGCTTTCCAGCTCGACCTGATGTTCAGGATTAATGAATACTTCATGACTCACCTTTGCCCGCCAGAAGGGATCCCTTGCAGAGTTAGCCATCATGGTGCTGCGCCAATCGTCGACGAGGTTTACATCGCCTCCTTCCATGTCGACACTCGCAATGCCTGCTGCATCAAGACCGTGGCAATGATCACATTTACCGCTGGAAGCAAAATAGCCGTTAGACCCTTCAAATAATGAATCGGTCAGTTGACTCCTGAGGTGAGGATTGAATCTTGTATATGCATTGTCCTCATGCCTGAACGACATGATGATTGCGCTGCAAACAAGGGCTATGATGAAGAGAATTTTTCTGGTCATATCGGATGCTTGGAGGCAATATCGGAATTTTAATACAAGATGCGGTGACAAGTGATATTGATTCTTGTCATCGCAAAGGATAAAAAGGGAAAAGGCTGCCGGAGCAGCCTTTATCACAAAAGTAAACCTGTAAGCCGGATTTTGTAATCCGCATAAAGCGGACCCCTCACCATTTATCTATTCGACCTACCCCCCGGGGCCGGACGGGCCGTCCTTCATCCTGCTTGCGCAGGAATTCCCGGTGTACATGGTCTTTCTGCCCGCAAGGTTTACCTGGCCGCAGGTATCACTACATGCGCCGGTGGGCTCTTACCCCACCTTTTCACCCTTGCCACGATTGCTCATGGCGGTCTGGTCTCTGTGGCACTATCTGTCACCTGAGGTTTGCTCTCAGGTGCCTTGCCTTATTCGACAAGTGCAGCACCCTGTGCAGTCCGGACTTTCCTCTGCCGGCATCGGAGTGTAACGACAACTTTCGTTGTCTTCTTCAATGTGGACGGCAGCGGTGAAGCAGTTTACTTTGGAGCAAAGATAAGTGACAATAAAACAGGTGATGCGCGAAGAATCAGGGAGTAGGGGTAATCCAGGTTTCTCCGTCTGATGTTCTTTCCTTCTTCCAGATAGGTACACTTCGTTTCAATTCGTTCATGAGCATTTCGCATGCGCGAAAAGCTTCGCTTCTGTGAGTTCCGGAGGCGGCTGCCAGAACGGCAACTTCTCCCGGAAGTACCCTGCCTGTACGATGGATAAGAAGTAGTCTGTTTACACCCGTTTCAGCTTTTATACGTGAAGCAATCTTTTCCAATTCGCGGATGACCATTGGTTCATATGCTTCGAAGTCGATATGAATGACATCTTTTCCCTTGTTACGGGTCCGGATCGTTCCGCAAAAAATCACGTGTCCGCCATCTGTTCCGTTTTCAGTCCACGACTGAGGCAGTGCGCATACAATTTGCTCTTCGGTTATCCTGAAGTGGTTCATATCATCCTCCGCTGACAGGTGGAATAACAGCCAGTTCATCCTGCGGATTCAGGACTTGCGAATCCTGGGCATACTCGAGATTCACGGCTATTTCATAGGTGAGTAACGACGATAACCCAGGGAATTTCTGAAGCAGAGATTGCTTTAGAAATTTGACCGTCACGGGCATTTGGCTGATCTCAAGTTCAACCCAGGCCATGCCGGCAATATCGCGGGCCATACCAAACATTCTCACCCTAAAGATCATGGTCCAAAGATACCCTCATCGCCTTAACACAGATCAATGGGTTTTACCCTTTATTATGTGCACCTTTGGATGAACAAAATTTACCGTTATGGACAGAAAAGAATTTCTTAAAAAAGGAATCCTGAGTGCCGGAGCGGCTGTGGCCATCGGCGCAGTGGGAGCGCAGGCAGAGAGCGAGAAGACTCCTGAAATTGTGGGCTCCAATCATATTCCCAATCAACCTGTCATTATGAAGGAGAATATGCTGATTCATAAGGCAGCGACCCGTGGACATGCTGATCATGGATGGCTGAATACCTGGCATAGCTTCAGCTTTGCCAATTACTATAATGCGGAGCGCATGAACTTTGGGGTTCTTCGGGTTCTGAACGACGATTGGGTTGCACCCGGCCGTGGATTCTCGACGCACCCTCATGACAATATGGAGATCATTACCATCCCGCTCAACGGAGATCTCGAGCATAAGGATAGTATGGGAAATGGTACCATCATCAAATCCGGTGATGTGCAGGTAATGAGCGCTGGAAGCGGAATCTACCACAGTGAATTCAACCCGAACGGTGATGTGCCTGTGGAACTGCTTCAGATTTGGGTGTTTCCGAATAAGCGGAATGTTACTCCGAGATACGACCAGATAACACTGCCTGCCGTAGTTCGAAATACATGGCAACAGATACTTTCACCCAACCCCGACGATACCGGAGTATGGATACATCAGGATGCATGGTTCCACATTGGAACTCTCGATAAAGATCAGGAACTGGAATATCAGGTAAAGCGCCAGGGAAACGGAGTCTATGCATTTGTGATTGAAGGTGGTGCTATCATTGGCGACGAAACACTTGCCAAAAGAGATGCCGCCGGAATCTGGAATACCACTTCATTCAAGGTGAAGGCCACAGAATCAAGCCGTATTCTGCTGATGGATGTGCCGATGAAGCAGTGAGCCAGTGAGTCAATGGGCCCTTCGAGAGCCTCAGGGACCATCAATGGGTGAATGGGCCCTTCGACAGGCTTGGTTCGACAGGCTCACCACGGCGCAGGGACCATCAATGGGTGAATGGGTCAATGGGTCAATGGGTCAATATGTTCGATGAACTTTTACCAAACTATCTCCACTTTCCCATTGTATAATTCTATAATGGTATAATTATATAATTGTATAGTCTCTGGAGCTTACATTATCTCATTAGCACATCATCACATCATCGAATTCCCACCCTTCGGGTACCTCAGGGCATCGCATTAGCACCCTTCGAGTACCTCAGGGCATCGCATTCCCACCCTTCGAGTACCTCAGGGCATCGCATTCGCACATTCTCACATTCCCACATTAGCTTTGTGTGCTTTGGAATGGATTCACATAGCCGGTTTCTGCTGTGCCGCATTGATAGGCGCGGTCATCGGATTGCTCGGAGGGGGAGGAGCGATACTGGCGGTGCCTGTATTCGTTTACCTGATGGGAATTGAAGCATTGCAGGCAACAGCCTATTCTCTCTTTTTGGTGGGTATAACCAGTGGGATTGCTTCGTATCGCTACTACCGTCAGGGACTTATTGCATTCAAGGCCATCATACCTTTTGTAATTCCCTCGGTCATATTTCTGTATTTCACCAGACGATTTTTACTGCCCGCAATTCCGGATCCCCTAATTGCAGGTGATCAGTTTGAACTGAGCCGCAAAACTTTTATGATGCTGCTTTTCAGTCTGCTTATGATCACAGCGGCGCTTTCCATGTTGACGAAAAGAGCAGACAGACCAACTCACACGAAGTTGCCCGCCGGATTCAGACCTTTTCTGATCAGCATGTGGGGAACCGTTGTAGGTCTGCTTGCCGGTATTGTTGGGGCGGGAGGAGGATTTATGATCATTCCGGTCATGGTTCTTTTCCTGGGCCTTGAAATGAAAGTGGCAGTAGGTACTTCATTGGCGATTATCTGCATCCAGTCGCTAACCGGTTTTGCAGGCGACCTCAGCACACATCTCGACATAGACTGGCAATTTCTCTTGCCATTCACAGCTATCTCAGTAGCCGGAATGTTTGCCGGATCCGGACTCAGTAAAAAGCTTGAGCCTGCTAAAATCCGCAGGATTTTCGGAGTCTTTATTTTATCAATGGGACTTGTGATTATTGTCAGTGAATTTTTTTGAGCGGCACTTCAACTTTGTTGCTCAAATCTGATTCACATGTACATCGAACAACTGTATACCGGATGTCTGGCTCACGGAGCCTATTACATCGAGTCTAACGGTGAGGCCGCAATCATTGACCCTCTGCGCGAACCGGACCCATACATCAAAAAGGCAGCTGAGAGGGGAGTTCGCATTCGTTATGTATTTGAAACGCATTTCCATGCAGATTTTGTGAGCGGGCATCTCGACCTGGCCCGCAAGACAGGTGCGGCGGTTATTTATGGACCAAATGCAAAAGCTGATTATGAAATATATGTTGCGCGGGACGGAGAGGAGTTTGAATTGGGTGGTGTAAAAATCCGCACCATTCATACTCCCGGACATACCCTCGAGTCTTCATGTTTTCTGCTGTTAGACGAGCAGGGAAAGGAACATTGTTTGTTCTCCGGCGATACCATTTTTATCGGAGATGTCGGACGTCCTGATCTCGCAGTAAAATCAGGGTTGACCAGAGAGGACCTTGCAGGGATGCTCTATGATTCAATTCAAAAGAAGATTATGCCACTCTCCGATGATTTGATCATCTATCCCGGTCATGGTGCCGGATCGGCATGCGGAAAGAACCTCTCAAAAGAACCCTGGGATACTCTGGGAAATCAGAAAAAGGTGAATTATGCGTTGAAATCAGGCATGACCAGAGAAGAGTTTATACGCGAGGTAACTGAAGGCATTCTGCCTCCTCCTCAGTACTTCCTGAAGAATGCCATGATCAACAAAACAGGTTATGAGAGCATGGAGAGCATCATGAAACGCGGTGATGTTCCTCTCGGACCCGATGATTTTGAAAGGCTAGCTGCAGAAAATGAAGCACTGATTCTGGATACGAGAACGGCTGACGAGTTTGCGGCAGCTCATATTCCCGGATCGGTTTTCATAGGACTCGATGGCACATTCGCGCCGTGGGTCGGAGCATTGATTACCGATCTCAATCAGCCTATTCTGTTTATTGCCACACCCGGCAAGGAAGAGGAGGTTGTAACCAGACTGAGCAGGGTGGGATATGATCATACCATCGGTTATCTGGCAGATGGTATGCTGGCGTGGATGGCCTCCGGCAGGAAAACCGAATCTGTTCCGTCAGTGGATCCTAAAACTTTCGTGAGCACAGTTCTGCATGAAGGAAATCAGGTGATTGACGTGAGGAGGCAGGGTGAATTTTTGAATGGTCATGTGAATAATGCTATCAACATTCCTCTCGACTATATCAATGAACATATGGGAGATATCACACATCAGGGTAAATATTATGTGCATTGTGCCGGAGGCTACAGGTCCATGATTTTTATCTCCATTCTGATGGCCCGTGGATACAGGAACCTGGTCAATATAACAGGTGGTTGGTCGGCCATTGAGGCCGAACTGGAACGTGAAACCTCAACCGCAGGTTAACCGGATTTCTTTGGTAAGGAAGAGCCCGCTCAGCGGGCTTTTTCTTTGAATTCCTTTGAAGACAGATGTCCTGATAAAGAAAAAAGGGCCGGAATTCCGACCCTTTCTTTTGTCTGGAGTACAGACGTGTTATGAGAGCAAACGTTATAGTTGATTATTCGCCTTTTACAATTTTCTTGCTGAAGGTCTTTCCTCCCTGGGTTATCTGCAGGTAGTAAGTACCATCGGCCTGTCCTGAAATGTCTATCTGGTTGTTGTAGTTGCCCGAGAAATTGCTGCGCTCTTCGATGAACACTTTATTTCCATTGGCATCATATAGAATCACGGAAAGATTACCCGTTGAGCTCAGGTTAAAGTTCAGGTTGATAAGTCCTGAGCTGGGGTTGGGGAAGAGGGAAATGGTTCCCATTTCCAGGTTGTTCTCAGTGGCCAGTTTCGGCGATGCATTCTTGTTTACTGATGCGGCTTCTTCAGCTGAGATGTCGTCTATCTCGATGCGGATAAACATAGTCTCGCGCTCACGAATCCGATCCAGTTCCTGCTCCAGGCCCTCACGCTGTATATCCAGGTCGCGAATCAGCTCTTCAAGGCGAAGTTCAATATCATCGTTGTCAATGTCGAATTCGTAATCGTAGAAGTAGTTTCCGTTTTCATCCTGACCTTTATAATCGTGGAAGATGCGGAAATCTTTGAAAGCGCTTACGCTTCTTGTTCCGATATTGCCCTTTGCAGTCTTGCTCTTGCCTTCCCTTAAAAACTCAATGCTCACCTCTGCATTAGGTTCAGAGGCACCAATCTGATCAGCAAGTTCATCGAAGGTGTTCACGGTAATTCCGTTGAACGAGGTAATGACATCGCCTTCGGTAAGTCCCATTTTTTCAGCTGAAGAACCTTCTATTACTGATCCTACGATCACACCGGCTTCCTCGGTTTCTTCTCCGGGTGTAACGCCGAGAAACGCTGTTTCCTTCAATTCAAACCCTTCATCGTTCCAGGTGAAAGGCTGACAAATCCTGATGCTGTCGCACTGTATTGTCATGTTATCCGGAAAAACGATGGTAAGACTGTCGGGATTAAAGAAGAAGTCAAAATCTTTCAGCTCACCGAGCTGCTCGAGGTTCTCCAGTTGTTCGAGCTGCTCAAGGTTTTCGAGACCTTCAAGCCCCTCAAGACCTTCAAGTTCCTGTATGTCAAGCCATCCCTCGCGTGGAATCATCTGCTCTGCAGGACGGTTTCCCAGAATGGCCTTGACCTTTTTCTTTGACTTGCCGCGAAGCACTTCAACCTTGATTTCGTCTCCGGTCTTTTTGGATTGTATGAGTTCAATTACTTCCGAAACGTTTGCAACGTCTTTACCGTCAATGGCAACTATGATGTCGCCTTCTTCCAGATCAGCCGCAGCAGCAGCTGTTCCCTCAATCACTTCTGTGATCATGGCTCCGCTTGAAGTCGTCTTGCCTTTGTCGTTGATAACGGTTTCTTTCAACATCACTCCAAGAAAAGGCTGATTCTCCATTTCCATCCACAACTCCGGAGCAGGAGGCGCAGGGGGAGCTGGGGGGGTCGTCAGAAAACGAAGCTGAAAATCCTGAGAAGGGGTTCCGTTTTCGAACTTATCGATGGAAATTTCAAATGACTGACCGCTTTTCAGGTTGCCGAATTCATCGAGGACACCCATCTCCTGAAGAATACTCTGGATATCCTGTCCCTCTTTAATAACTACTTCCCGCTTCTCTTCAACCACATTGCCATCCTGATTTTTCCGGATGTAGATATGGGCTTTTCCCTGACCGTAGGCAAGGGGGGCGGCAAGAACGAATGTTGCAATTACTGCAAGCCATGGAATCGTGTACAGTCTCTTCATCTTCGCTTTACGATTTGGTGCTTTAATGTCAATGAGTGGAACGAAGATAAAAGACGGTTGCAACCAACGCCTGTTAAAAGCATTGAAAGAATGTTAAGTGGGCGTGAAGACAATGCGCTCAAATAGGCTGAAATGCCCTGATTCCGCCATATCTCATGCTAAATCAGACGTTATCGTCCTGACGTTTGATCTACTTCCTCAGCAGGGTGAGGTGTCCTTCGCGACGAATCGGGGCTTCGTCCAGACATTTCCTCTGATACTCCAGAATGAAGTAGAACGTGCTTTCTGTGTCGTCACGATTGTCGCCACCATCCCAACCCTGCAAGCCGTCCACATCAGAGTCGTAGACGAGGTTACCCCATCGGTTGTATATCAGCAGACGGTACATGGATAAGTAGTCGAAGAAGTTGCGGCCCTCTGGCAACACTTCCTCTTCCATAGAATAAGCCACTCTGAAGAGCCTGTTCTTGTTGTCGTTATTGGGCGTGAAAACATTGGGTATAATGAGTTCGGTCACTATGGGGCCCAGACCTACCTGAACTTCCGCAGTGAATTGCTCAGTAACATCACAGATTTCGTTATAAGCTTCAAGCACTACGGTGTACGTGCCCGGAGAATCATATACATAGCTTGTGTTGTTCTCTGAAGACGCTCCGCCATCGCCAAAGTTCCAGTTGATGCTGGTAGCACCTTCACCGTTCCATACTGCCTGAAGTGTAGGAATGGTGTCGCATATATCTGGTTCTGAAATGGTTATTCCACCAGTAATCGGATCGGGAGGCAGAACTACAATCTGAACTGAGGTCTCATCTGCACATTCTCCGGGAGGATCTACCGTCAATGTCATGGTATAGGTGCCGTAATCATCGTAGGTGTAGGTGTATTCAGGAGTTGTAGTGGTAACCGGAGCACTTCCGTCACCGGGGTTCCACTGATATATCGTGGCTCCTCCTTCGTTCGCAGTAAATGTAACTGTTAGCCCTTCGCAGAACTGCGACTGGGGAATAGGCAATGATTGTGGAATGGCCGGCACTTCGACAGATGCAAAAGCCTCACCGCCGCAATAGGCGTTGGACGCATAAAGTTCGACCGTGTTCTGACCTCCATTCGAATAGATGACCTGCCATGG
>JBEAZL010000234.1:0-4238 GCA_041170085.1 Bacteroidota bacterium | reverse complement strand
GCATAGCTGCCTGAAAAGTCATTCCGGAAATGGAAATTTTGTTCGATGGTACAAGATGTAATGAAAACAGCCGCTGCAAAAACACCGGCCAAGAGCTTGAACATATTCATGGAGTTGTAATAATTTCTATGTAAAGATAAGAGGACATTATCTGAGCATGATGACATGCCCGATGTATTCTTTCATTTCACCTGAGAGGTGCCAGGCTTGTATATGGTAGTTGTAAGCATCATCGCCGACAGTATATGGATCGGGCTGCTATGCATCAGTGGGATCTTCAGAGTAAAATATCAGGTCTCCAAGTCTGTTGAAGACCCTGATCTTAACGGCTGCGAGATTGTATCCCTTCACCTGCCAGCTGTCGTTAATGCCATCACCATTATTGGTGAAGGCCATGGGGACAAAAAGACCCCAGCCACACCATTCCAGTCGAACTTCAACGGTATCTGAGACAGAACCGCATGAATTCGATGCAATAACAGTGTAAAAACCTGCGGTATCCGCAAGAATGACTGAAACTGTATCGCCGGTATTCCAGAGGTACTGGGTGTTCTGATCCGCTGCGGCATCCAACCAGACTGGCTCGCCGTAGCACTGATCGATGTCTGCGCCCAAATCGACAACAGGCTGCAAAATCATGTCGACCTGTGTTCCGTATAGTGCCTGACACGGTCCATTGGTGAGTATTACGTCGTAATAGCCGGGGGTATCAACTGAGATAGAAGCTGAATTTTCACCGGTGCTCCATAATCCGGCTTGTCCTGCATCCAGCACCACCTCCTCACCTTCGCACAGATTTATCTGCGAGGGAAGGATATTCTCCGGAATGGTCCAAACCTCCACAAATGCGCTATCCGATGAAGAACAACCCGACTGCGATAAGGTAAACACGTACCAGCCGGTAGTTCCGACTTCAAGCGTGCTTCCCGTATCTCCGGTATTCCATGTCCCGGTATATGTCGCATCGAGAATCACTGTCTCGCCCTCGCAGATGTCCTGGTCTGGCCCGAGATCAAGCGGTGGAAAAATGACAACATCTACAAAGATCTCGTCGGTCACTGAGCAAAAGCCAAATGAGGCCGTCACGGAATATGTGCCCTGGTCTGTCACCTCAATGGTGTTTTCTTCCGAGCCATCGTTCCAGACCACATTCTGCCAGCCTTCTCCGGCATCCAGTAATGCGGTATCACCTTCGCACATAATGATATCATCGCCCAGATCAAGAACGGGCGAAGGAAGAACGGTAATCTGAACTGTATCTGTATCCAGACACCCCAGCGAAGCCGAGTCGGTGGTGAGGACATATTGATAAACCACAGGGAAATTTCCGGGGTTGACCATTTCAAAAACCGGGTTGGAAACCGCGGAAGATGTCAGACCCAAACTGCTGTTCCAGCTGTAATTATATCCGTTTGCCGCAGAAGTGCCGAGCTGCACCGCCTCTCCGCTGCACACAACCTGATCTTCGCCGGCATCGGCGGCCTGACTGAGTGAATACGTATGACAACCGGTCATGGATATATCATCGATTCCAAAATCATTGCCTCCTGTCTGATTCTGCTGATTCACAATACATACTTCGACGGTCTCCAGATTTCCTGAATTCCATACAAAGCTCATTTCTGACCAACCGGCGTCTGCTACCAGCATACCCGGTTCTATAACACCATTGAACGCCACCTGAAGTTCAGCCATGGGATGAACATCGTTATTGTTGGTTACATCCTGTGCCCAGAAAGTGAAGGTATAATCAACGCCGGGCTGCACATCCACGACCTGGCACCAAACCTCTACTCCCGCCTGGCCCTGACCGTTGGCGATGAAAAAATTACCGAACGGAGGATTGGTGTGATCGCTTCCCGTGAAGTCGCTGTGGTAAAGGATAGCATTGGCTCCCACTGCATAAGTACCCTCGGGACACAATGGACAGAAAAATCCGGACCCCGGGGTCAGATCACTGGTAAATCCGCTATTACCTCCACTGAAGTTTCCGTTCTGAATAAGCTGCACACCATAAGCACAGGATCCGCATTGTGCCCGCAATGCAGATACCGACAGGATCGATAAAACCACGATGGGCAGAATATGGAGAAGGTACTTTTTCATGGAAAAGAAGTCCGGGGCCAATGGCAATATACGTACCAGAATTTAGATTGAGTGCGATGGATGAAAATCAGATGACATCTACCCCATGTTCTATGCGACTATGGTTGTTCATTTTGTTGAGAACAGGTCGTGCGTACATATTGAGCATAATCTCGCGGGCCATCTTGTGGAAGTTCTCGCGTGGAAGACCGGTCTTGCGTCTGAGCAGTGCCAGTTTCAGCACATTTCCACGTATATAATTGCTGAAAGCCACCTTCTGAATATTGGTGTATTGGTCTTTATAATCTCTGCCTCCGGTTAGCAGGTCATGAGCGATATAGTTGGTTGGCCAGAGCTTGTATATGCGATGCATCTCCGCATCAATGGCCTGGGTAAGTACCCTGAACTTTTCATTCTTATTTGGGATAACGCGAAGTGCGTCAATTGTCTCACTTAAAACAGAGCCAACGGCAATATTGACACGTCCCTTATGTCCCGTTATTCCACGCAGCATGCTCTTGAAGTCTTCGCCCTGTTTTTTCTCGTAAGAACCGAAATATCTCACATGAAGCAGTTCATGTGTCTTCAGTATGTCGCAGGGGTCGTATTCGTAACTGACTGCCATTGGAATCATGTTCAGATCCATCAAAGCATCTTCAATGGTCTTCTCGCCACTCATGGACAGCATTTTCAGCAGGCCAGTAGCTGTTCGGTCATCTCCATCCTTGCTCCTGCCCTCTCTCTGCGCTATCCAGATGGAGGTATTTCTTTTTACGATGGTATCACGGATGTAATTGCTCAGTCGCAATGAAAAAGGATAGACTTCGCGGGAGCTCACATTGCGGTTGACAATAAAGTTTTTGTTGAGCCTTACAAGATCCTTTACTACCTGCATCTGCAGCAGATTATCTCCAATGGCAATCTCGGTGGTATTGTAGCCTTTTTCCAGAAGGCTCACATTCAGAAAAGCTGAGTCAAGAATGATATCGCGGTGATTCGACAGAAAGAGATACGACTTCTCATGGCTGATCGAATCCATGTTGGTGAATGTCAGTCCCGCGGTTGTGGTCTGAATGATAACCTTAAAAGCGGGGCCTGATATTTCTGACTGGAACTGGTCAACAGTTTTAATACCGCGGAGCATCTTCTGCACCATGCTCTTTCCGAATCCCGGATAGATGTATTTCACCATCTGATACAGGGCCGACTCTTCCAGAATGCGCTCCATAGCTGCCGGTAATTCGGCATCGGTATAAGGCCTTATATCGGTGAAATCGTGAACGTCTATGGGGTATTCGTGCATCATGGTGAGGATCAGTCCTGATCGTAGTTGTAATCAGTGTTGTTGAGTCTCTGTCTGCGAATATAAATCCGGTAGTCCTGGAATCGGTCTTTTACGAAAAGGAGAAAATCGTACTGAGACACAGTTTTCATGTACTCATCTGATACGTTGATGAAAGCGATGAAGTCGTCGAACTCCTCATTGCTGAGGTCGAGAATATCGTAATCCACGTAAATCCTGAAGAGTTCTTTGAGCAGATCGCGCTTCTTGTCCTCGTTTTCCATTTCAGCCACCGCCCGCTTGCTCCTCTCCTTCTTGCTGAACTCCTGATACAGGAAAGTAATGGGACTCTGGAGTGCATCTATGCCGCTGATTTTATAATCATCTTCATTGTAGCCGAGCTTGGCAATGTCTTCCTGAATTTTCTGCAAGTCGCGCTGACCGAAAATCTGGACGGTGGAAAGCCGGTAAGTTCTCTCTTCGAGATAGATATTAAGCGTTTGTGAAATATCCCAGACAGCAGTATCGCTGAGATAAACCGGTCTTCGGAGAAATCCAAAACTGGTGATCATGAGGGTGTCTGCAGGAAGGCATTTCACCGAAAATGTACCGTTGGTATTTCCGAATATGCCCTCCTGTGTTCGCATATTGATGATCATGGCCATCGAAACAGGAAGATTCCGCTGATCCCGGATCATTCCGGACACAGTATACAGGGAATCCTTCGTTTGCCCATGCGCGCTGAGCACGCCGGTGACAAGAAGAATACCCAGCAGGAAATTTCTCATATGATCACAACGCAAAAATCCCTTCATCATTTTCGGACATATTCAAAATCCGTGCGGGATTTTTGACCATCAACAGTTCCTTC
>JBEAZL010000233.1:0-3402 GCA_041170085.1 Bacteroidota bacterium | reverse complement strand
TTGTGCTGGACGAGAATAACATGTCGGCCCGATACAGCACATACGGAGACTTTGATTTTTACGACCCCGCTCACGAAACGGGTTATGAATACATGGAATATGACCAGTATCCTGCTGGTCTGGAACCCCAGCTGAAATTCACCACGATGGCCGACAACTTTGGCTCTCAGGCCCAAACTGATGTGCGCCTCGCTGTTGAAGTCATCAATACCGGCAACGATAATACCATTCACAATGGACTGTCCAATGAAGGATTTACAGTTCTGCCCGGAAACGATATCGAACTTCGCGCGGGCGACTATCAGATGCCATCTGCCATAGGCCATTACGATGTTGTTTTTTCGGTTGTTCAGGAAGAGGAAGAACAGGCCCCGGAGGACAATAACGACACCCTCCATTTTGAAATATCTACGTCTACTTATGCCAGAGACAGAGGATTCACGGACGGGATTTTCGTTTCTACCGACGATTACAATGGCCAGGCGCACGAGATCGGCAACGTTTTTCTCATAGAGGAGAGCGGATTCAGCGCGCATTCTGTCAGCGCCTGTGTTGCAGTTGGCACTTCGCTGCCGGCTAACGTGTATGGCAGGATCTATTCTTTTGCTGTCGATACAGTGATCAGCTATGAGCTCATTGGCACTACTTCCCTGTCAGAGGTATTGCCGGAACATCTGAACGATTTCGGACAAGAGAATCTGATTACCATGAGTTTCGCTGAGCCCCTGGATCTGGCCCCGGGAGCTTATCTGGTAGTCATTGGCACAGATGCCGGTCCCGATGAATTTTACATGGCCAACAGCGGAGACTCCTACGAACTTTCTTCGTGGGTGTGGTATAACCAGGAAGACCTGTTTTACGTGGCCCGCACACCTATGGTCCGCCTGAATGTCGGACCGTTCGTATCTGTTGATGATGCCATAACATCGCCACGTCTGAATATCTATCCCAATCCGGCTTCAGAACAAATCAGCATCGATATTCCTTTCAGCACGCAGGCCAGATGTGAGCTTTACAATGTTTCGGGCGAGATGATAGATCAATTCACGCTTCAACCCGGAACGAGAAATCTTGATCTGCAGTCCTTTGCGAACGGAGTCTATTGGATCAGGGCCATTTCTGACAATGAAACTTCCATTGCCCGTTTTGTAAAGCAATAACAACCTTTCCGGCTGTGGTGTACCTTCGCGGCAGAGACACCAGATATGAGCCTGAAATCGCTTGCCGGCAGACTATTCGCCCATTATACAACCGGGCAGATCCACAAGCAGATTCCACATGCCGTGGAATGGCAGCAAAAGGTTTTACTACAACTCGTTGAACGCGCCCGCGGAACTGCATTCGGAAAAGATCATCGCTTTGCTGAAATCCGCAGTGCATCAGACTTTTCCAGCGCTGTTCCCGTTCGTGATTACGAACAACTGGTACCCTATATCCAGCGTGTTAAGGAAGGGGAGAAAGATGTGTTGTGGCCCGGGCTCCCACTGTATTTCTGCAAGACTTCCGGCACCACATCAGGTACCAAGTACATACCCCTTACACACGACTCCCTGCCCAACCACATCGGATCAGCGAGAAATGCACTGCTCTCGTACATTGCTGAAACAGGAAAGTCGGATTTCATCAATGGTAAAATGATCTTCCTCCAGGGAAGTCCGCGGCTCGATCATTTACCTTCAGGCATTGCCTACGGCAGGTTATCGGGCATCGTTGCCAATCACGTTCCGGGCTACCTTCAGAAAAACAGACTACCCTCCTACGATACCAATTGCATTGAAGACTGGGAAGAAAAAGTGCACGCCATAGCGCGGGAAACCATTGACCAGCGAATGAGTCTCATCAGTGGCATACCCAGTTGGGTGCAGATGTATTTTGAGGTATTGCTGGAGATGAGTGGCAAGAAGAATATTTCCTCACTGTTTCCGCATTTCAGCTTGTTCGTTTACGGTGGTGTGAACTTCGATCCATATCGCAACAGGTTCCGTGAACTCATTGGAAAAGATATACCGACCATCGAAACCTATCCGGCCAGCGAAGGCTTCATTGCCTATCAGGATAGTCAGGAACACGAAGGATTGCTGCTGAATTTCAATTCCGGAATTTTCTTCGAGTTCATACCTGCTGATGAATTCTTCAGCGATAACCCCAGGCGCCTCACACTGGGAGAAGTTCAGACTGGTGTAAACTACGCCCTCGTGTTGTCGAACAACGCCGGACTATGGTCATACTCCATCGGAGATACTGTCCGTTTTGTTTCACTTGATCCGCCCAGAATCAAAGTCACGGGAAGGATAAAACATTATACCAGCGCCTTCGGAGAGCACGTCATCGGCGAAGAAGTAGAGAGAGCCATGACAGAAGCATGTTCATTACACAATGTGATGGTCAGCGAGTTTCACGTGGCCCCGGAAACCTCACCATCCGAAGGTTTGCCATATCACCAATGGATCATTGAAGCTGATCACCTGCCAGACAATCTCCCTGCCTTCGCGCTGACCATCGACACAACCATGAGAAGGCAGAATGTCTATTACGATGATCTGATCAAAGGAAATGTTCTGAAAACGGCACAATTGGTGTTTGTGGCAAGAGGCAGTTTCAACGCCTTTATGAAATCCGTCGGCAAACTGGGTGGTCAGAACAAAGTACCGCGTCTGGCCAACGATCGCAAAATTGCGGATGCCATTCTTGCGTTGTCTGAACAAAACAAATGACCATGAGGGCACTACTGATCAGTTTCGCACTATTTGCATGGACATGTTCAGCCCTGTCGCAGGTTACTGTATATCCCAAGCGTATTGACTACGGGGCGGTGGTTTCAGGCACTGATCGTGTGGTGGATATCATTGTCGAGAATCGAAAGGATACCAAAGATTTCCTGCTTCGCATCGAGCATAGCCACGAACTGGATGTCTTGTACAGTGCCAAAGAGATGTTGCCCGACAGCAGCATAACGATCCGGATCAAACTCAATCCTCGCAATACCGGCAACTTCCAGGAAGACCTTAAGCTTCATTTCGGCTCATTGCCCGTGCCGATAATTGTACCCATCACAGCTGATGTCCAGCATCTCGACCCGGCCGACAATATCCCCTGCCCCAGCTTCAGTCAGCGGGCTGCCGATTGTTGTCCGTCCAATATGTTCGTTATCGAAGTCTTCGATGCAACCGATGGAAAGCCGATAGGCAAGGCAACGGTAACCATTTCACAGTTGGACAAGATGGTCAAGAAGACAGAGACCTTTCCCAATGGAGGTGTAACACAATCGTTACCCATAGCTTATTACAGCATTCAGATAGAGAAAAAAGGATACATTTCTCAGACGAGATACAGCTACATCAACAACCGCAACAACAGGTTTCGCTTTGAATTGGAGCGGGATCCGGAACAATTCGAAGAAGT
>JBEAZL010000232.1:0-3235 GCA_041170085.1 Bacteroidota bacterium | reverse complement strand
ACCACTAAGCGCTGCACTTCGTTGTTAACCCTGAGCATGTAAATTCCTGCCTCAAGGGTTGAGGGAATGAACAGGGTGGCTTGATAGGTGCCTTTGTTAACCTGAAATTCGGCAATCGTTTTTCCGGAAATGTCCTGAAGCACTATCCTGCTGACAGGCTCGGTATGCTGAACTAAAATCCTGTTCCCAATTGTCGCCGGATTCGGAAAAATGGAAAAGGATGCGTTGTGGTCATGGATGATTCCGTTGGCTTCGCTTTCCGCCTCATATCGCGCCAGGAGCGCATCGTTCTGTGTGCCATTGTTGTCTTTTCCGGCGACTACGATTTTGTCATCCGCCTGGATGGTGACGGCATTGGCCTCATCCATATAGCCTAACACTTCGGTAAGCACGATTCCGTCGTCGTTGAATGTGTTGTCAAATGCACCATTGGTCTCCAGACGGATGATGAGAACATCGCGGTTGTCGAAGAAGAAACCTCCGCTGGTCCCGGCCACCACAATCTTACCGTCGGTTTGAATGTCCATACCCAGGGCTACATCCTGATTGGCGAGGTCGAGCTGTACCACACCCTGATCGCCGAATGTATCAACGCGTTCACCGGAGTCGTCGTATTGCACAACTATCAGGTCGAACGAAAAATCAGCTTGTGTGGCATATCCTGCTACGGTGATATTCCCATCAGGAGTAACGACCACTTCAAAAATATCGTCGGTGTATAAAGCTGAAACTGCATCTGTGAGGATACCATCACCCGAGAATGAAACATCCGGGCTGCCATCTTCATTGAATCGTGCAACGAGAATATCAAAGTCGAACTGACCGTCGTTGGTAAGCGGGTTGCTGAGGTGACCTGCGGCTACGATTTTGCCGTCGTCCTGTATGGTCAGAGAGTTAAAACGATTGTCGATCTGAGTTACCTCAATGATTGCGGCTCCGTTTTCGCCAAATGTTTCATCCAGGCTTCCGTCCTCATTCAGTCGAAAAACGACCGGCTGGTTGTTATAGTTGGCATCCAGAGATGATCCGGCGATCAGGATTTTGTTGTCAGCTGTCTCTTGCATGGCATATGCAAAATGGTCAGTGCCTGTCAGGTTAATTTCGCTGAATCCATTGTCGCCAAACGTTTCGTCGATACTTCCGTCGGCATTCAATCGCATAACCAGGGCCGAGAAAATATAGACCGGACTCGCCACAGCTCCGGCGATCAGGATCTTGCCGTCGTCTCTGACCCGAATCTCATAAGCATAGCTTTCTGTATAGCTGTCGATAAGGACATACCCCGTTCCGTTGAACGACAGGTCAGGGGTGCCATCCGTATTCTGACGCATAACGATGAGGCGACCGGCAAAGGCACCGCTGAGCGAGGTACCGCAGGTTAGTATTTTCTGGTCGGCCTGCACTTTCACATCCGTCAGGTTGTCCTGAAAACCGAAATCGTAGGTGTAGATACCGGTTGAATTGAAAGTGTTGTCGAGGTCGCCGTCGTTTTGAGAAATGGCATTGGTACAAATCAGGGTGACGAGGACCGGTAATAGAAATTTTTTCATGGTGAAATTGGGGTAAGGACAATGATGGCAAAGGTGGCGTGAAAACTCCGTCGGATTCAGCTAAGTGGACAGATTATTCCGGCCTTTGATGATGGTCATTTTCAGTAGATTATGTGTTTAGGGCTATTGTGGGTGAGGTTTGGCGGCAGTGTTTTGGCTCTTCGCTGAAGGCCCGGAAAAGCTTTTTTTTGCCCTGTTTCTTGATTTCAGGCTATTGTTTTGTAATATTGCACCCCCTTTTCAGACCCCTGAAATCGGGTGCTTTAGTCTCGCCTTGGGCGGGATGGCTGTAGTAAAGGAGAGGTTTCTATGGAAGTGCAATGGCTCTTCGATAGAAATTCCTCAGTAGCTCAGCTGGTTAGAGCACATGACTGTTAATCATGGGGTCCCTGGTTCGAGCCCAGGCTGGGGAGCAAAGCCACTTTCGGGTGGCTTTTTTATTTGGAGTGGTTGATTTGCTCAGCTGTTTAGAGCCTTGAATCTTCGTAATTAACCATCATGGCTCGTTTCGAATGCTTTTCCTGCTGCGAAGAGTTGTTCTGAAGGTTTAACCATGTTCTGTACTCTTGTTTTGGTTCATCTAAGCTGGCATACATATCCAAAGGATTGAGTGCGTTTATGAGCATGAATTTCTCTTTGATGCATTCACCTCTCATCGGGTATCTTGCCCTCCCGCTGTATCCCTCCCATGCACAGTTCTTATATCCGCCAACTCGATGGCCTGCGCTTCATAGCCGTGCTCATGGTAGTACTGGCTCATTGGGTGCAACCTATCATGGATAGCACTGCGCTGAAGCAGGTGCCGCTGGCCTTTGGCGTGAAGCTCTTCTTCGTGCTCAGCGGTTACCTGATTACGGACATCCTGCTGAAGCAACGTGAGCGATTGGCTATGGGAAACATCAGTATCAAACAGGTGTTGGCCCGTTTCTATGCGCGCAGAAGCCTGAGGATTTTTCCGCTGTACTACGCAGCAGTTGCGGTTGCTGTGATCTCTGGCCTGCAGTATTCTGAAGAGTTACTTCCATGGCTGCTCACATATTCCACCAATATATATATGGGCATTCACGAAACGTATCTCGGCGAGTACACCCATTTCTGGTCACTGGCTGTAGAGGAGCAGTTTTACCTCGTGTGGCCGTGGTTCATCCTTCTCCTGCCATCCGCATGGTTGAAGTATTTCATTCCGGCTTCTATTGTGCTGTCGCTCGGTTTCAGAACATATGCGTTGTATGAAATCAATTATTTCACCATGGCGTATAGTACGCCTGCAGCCCTGAGCATGCTGGCCATCGGGGGTTATCTGGCCTGGCTGAGATTAAACGCACCTAAAGTTTTCGGGTGGCTTGGCAAGGGAGTCAAATGGATTGTCCTTCTTTCCGTTTTTATCGTTCTGCACTATATCTCATATTATGCCGGGTGGTATTGGTATTTCAACATCGGGAGCGGCACTCTGTTTTCATTCGGCTGCGCCATGCTGATAGCGGCATGTTCCGGTGATAAACTTGGCGGACAGGCGGGTAGATTATTGAAATCGGATCTCGCAGTTCATCTCGGAAAATTGTCGTACGGTATTTATGTCTTGCACCTGTTTATCCCGGTGCTTTGGCTATGGATATGTGACACTTTGGGATTCGATCGTCCCGGCAGTTGGATCAACATACCCGTGAATTTTATCCTGACTTATT
>JBEAZL010000231.1:0-4496 GCA_041170085.1 Bacteroidota bacterium | reverse complement strand
CTATCCGGGTTCCGGGCGCGAGTTTCAGATCGGGTATGAATATTTCAGACACCTCGCTGAAGTCATGAATAACGAGGTCAAGATTGAAGTTTTGTTGTTCATGTTTCTGAATAGCTGGCTTGTAGCTGGGTATAATGTTCGACACTATACTGGCCATGGTGTATTCAAGTCCATCAAGATTAAAAGTTCCTAAAAGGGTTCCATCTGCAACCTCTGAATCCAGCGTAATGCGGGGTGTTCCGGTTGTGCTGGAATTCAGGTGTACAAATCCGATCTGAAAATCTGATTGATCCGTACAAAAGACAATGTCTTCACAATACACATCCCCGTTGAAATTCCTGATATCGAAAGCCTCACTCTTCAATTCAATGGAACCGCTCAGGCTGGTGTATTTTCCCGGAGGCAAAATCTTTGTTCTTCTCAGATCTATGTGCTGTATATCTGCCAGAAAGTTCAGCGATGGCAACTTTCCTGTAAAGTCTAGTTTTCCGTCGAAATCCATCCAGACGTTCGGGTCACGTATCTCGACAGTTCCCTCGAAGAAGTTCCTGGCAAGATGTCCGTCGGCTTTGATATTTGAATAGTTGTATCCGTTGTACTCGATGTTCTGGATATCACCCGTGACGGTAGCATCCATTTTATCCAATTCGAATCCGGAACCTTCTACCGTGAGGTTGGAACTGAGTATTCCCAAATCTTTGGTGCCGTACATACGACCCAGATCAAATCCTGTCGAGCCAAGACTGCCTTTATAAACATAGTCCCCGATAATGCTGTCGTGCCGGAGTGCGATGTCGCTGTTTAGCGTCCCGATAGCGGTTCTCAATTTGCCATATGCCACGAAGTCGTTAAGAAACCCGGTGAAGTTTCCGCTGAAGGTCATCTGTCCCATTTCTGCGAGTTCCGGACTTGTGGTAAGCAATTTTCCCTCTTTGAAAGGGGGAACAGGAAGTCGTTCAAGTTCCAGTTTATTGGAGGTCAGTTCCTCAATGTCCAGGTTGATAAAGGTTTCGTCAATATCAGGCAGACCGTCCATACTGAATGAGCCACTGAAGCTGGTATGGCGGTCCAGCTTTATAAACACATCCTTCCCCCTGAGCCGCGAAACACTCCCTCTGAATCGTCCGCGGAGCTCGACTTCCCTTTGAATACCTTCGAGGTCTTCAGTAAAATAGGCGAGATCGCCAAGCTCCAGTTTCGAATTCTCAATCTCGTGCTTCATGACAACCTCTGTATCGAAGTTGTCCAGATCATCTATATCATCAAATACAAATTGCAGATCGCCGCGGATATCCGACCTCGGTGTTGCCAGAACAGCGTTGTTCAGGGTAACACCTCCTGGATCAATCTGAACGAACGCGGATAACTGACTTAGCTCGAAACCACTTTTCTCAGTGCAATTCAGATTTTGAAGAAAACACTTCGCTGTATCGCCTTCATACCTGATGCTTTCAACTGAGAGATCGATATCGCTGACCACCATGTGAGGCCAGTCTATTTGCATTGTTGAATCGGCGGGAATAAGCGGATCATCATACACGAAGCGCCCGTTTTTGATGGTAATCAGGTCGGCATAAATAGCTCCGGAGGTGGTGTCGGTTGTATCGCTCAGGGATCTGATGTAATTGGTCAGAAATTTCAGATTCAGCAGCGAATCGCTGGTTTGCCTCACCAACCTGAAGTATGGATCTCTGAGATGGAGGAGGTGAACTTTGAAATTGCCTGAAGCGGATTCATATGAATAATCCGCAACCCGAAGCTCGGGGACATGGAGCAGGGTATCTCTCATCTGGTCCTCCACCAAAAGATCTTCGATCTGAAGGCGCGCCCACAAATCAATATCAACTCTGCCAACTGTAACATTAGCACCGAGTTCACCTGACAGGTACCCGGCCACCCAGCGAGTCAAAAAAGTCTGAACGAATGAGGTCTGCAGGAGTATGTAGCATATCACAATCAGCCCCGCCATCGAGACGAGCACCCAGCGTAATATGCGAAGCACCTTCTTCATGCTGAATCACTAATGGAAAATACCGGGCCAATCTTGCCATATAAGGGCACATTTGGCAAAGCTTTCCTTTTATATCCGGGTGCGGGTTTCGTATATACACAATACACCCAGACTAAAGTCTGGCAAGTTATGCCTGGTCGAAATGACAAATGTTCTCCGCGGGAAAGAGATTCAACACTTGATTGTCAGGAGGTAAAACAAAAGACGGACCTGAAAATCAGGCCCGTCTTGAGTTTGGTTATATGGTTTTGGTTAAATGGGAGATGATCACTCATCACCCAGTCTCTCGAAGCTCACTTCTTCTGTTCCGTGCTCTCCCGGCTTTCTGTTACTATCCTGTCCGCGATATTCCCCGGAGTTCTGTAAATCGCGAATCTTGTCCATCGTCTCTTTTATTCCATCCATAAACTTCTCAAAATCCTCCTTGTACAGGTAGATTTTGTGCTTTTCAAAACTGAATTGTCCTTCTCCCTCGGTCTGCCTCTTGCTCTCAGTTATGGTCATGAAGAGGTCTTTGCCTCTTGTGACTTTAACATCGAAGAAGTAGGTCCGCTTCCCGGCTCTGACACTTTTAGAAAAAATGTCTTCCCGGTAGAATGATCCCTCGCTCATACAGTAAAAATTGGTTCTCGATTAAGGAATGGCTTACCCAAATGTAAAAATTGATTTCATAATTAGCTAAATCTTCCACAAAAAAGTGTAACCCCTTTTTGTTTCAGATGAGCGCAATGGAACCAAATGGACTTTTGTAAAAGTCAAAAGCCCCGAAAAATCAGGGCTTTTGAAGAGCGTGATATTGTTATGCGCGCATTGAAAATATGGGTTATTAAGGATTTAATTCGATCGTGAAGGTGTTTCCGTTTGGCCCTGTTACGGTAGCATAGTTGTCGCATGTGCCATTTCCATAATCAACAGTAATGTTTCCGACCGGTGGTGTCGACTGCATAACCCCCTGATATATATAGCCACATTCGTGAGAATAGTAAAGGGGAGAGGTAATAACTCTTGGCACCACGGTTCCGTCTGGCCTTGTTCCTGTACCACTGCCAGTCATCATCCATGAATTATCAAAGCACTCCTCCGTGTCATATCCGCTTAGCCATGTCAAAACGGATGAGAATTGACGTGTGAACGTTGAGCCGTTCTGGGTAAAGGCAATATTCACTTCTCTTGAAAATTGAGGGTGACCATCGTCGTTTGCACCAAGATTGGTTGTGACTCTGGAGCCGGTCACAGAAATGGAGTTGATCTGATAATTTTCAAATGTTACCGTGCGTATGGCTCCTGTTTCGTCCATGGGTGCGGTAAGGTGAACATACATGATTCCACTCCTGGTAATTCCGTTCGGACCGGTACATCCATCGCCAAAATCAATGGTGATGGTCTTTGGGAAAGTTTCACTGTCTTCTGTGATACTGGCGCAATCAGAAAAATACACTCCCCAGCCGCAAACAGATCCTCCGGTCATATTCTTCAGACTGGCTGCTTCTTCATCGGCGCTGAGGTTTTTGTCTACAAATGAATTCAATGACTCGTTTTTGAGATCAACGGCTTCCAATACTGCCTGGTCTTCGTCTTTTCGGCAGGAGGACAACAATAATGTGCCCATGGCCAAAACCGCGGCGATCAATCTTCTTTGTTTCATGTTGGGTTTTCTTTTGGTTTGTGTGTCTTTGACTTACACTTTTCCAAAAGGTTTAAAGCCTTACTTTTTTATAAAGGTAGCCGTCGTGAATTCAAGTTCTGATGATACCATCAGCACGTATTGCCCCGGACTGAAATGCCCCACATTAATCGTGTACATATTGGCCTCATCAGTCGAACTTAACTGTCCTGACTGCACTTTGCGCCCGGTAATATCAGTGATTTCAAACTGCTGAATTCCGGTAAAGGTCTTGGGTAATGAAATCTGTATGATATCTCCGGCCGGATTCGGAAACAGATTGAGAGAAGATCGCGAAAGAGTTGTTTCTTCCACAGAAACTACAGTGTATGGAGGGAAAGTAATGTTGTCAACCCAAACTGCATCCTCTCCTTCAACACAGCAGAAAGCATCTTTGTCATATGTGAATCTCAGGGTATGGGTACCTGCTGTTATAGGATAAGCTACTTCAGTCCATGGTGTTTCACCACTCCATTCTCCCAATGTATTTCCATCAATTTTAAAGGTCAGAAAATCCCATCCCGATTCACTGCTGGTGCGGCATGCAAAAGATACCTCTCCTGCCGTTTCAAAATCGAGGGTCATCTTCAGAATGGTTTGGTCTCCGTCGCCGATTGCGCCACTCTGCATGCAAAGTATTCCTTCATAAGGATTGACAGATGTGCTGAACCAATCAGCATCCCCATCCATTACCCATGGAAAAGTATTGAGTTCACCATCTTCCCAGTCTTCCATGATGATGTCCAGAACTTCTTCATATTCGCACGTGGTGAAATACTGACTGGTTCCGGCATCGAACTGGAAAGATACCTCCTGACCATC
>JBEAZL010000230.1:0-3750 GCA_041170085.1 Bacteroidota bacterium | reverse complement strand
CACCAGCTGGAACAATACTGGTTGGATGGTCATATTGTCGTAATCGCCTGCTGAACATGAGTAAATTCCCTTTCAACGTTCGCGTATACGTGTTGCTTATGGACCAAAACCATGAGAGAGTTATCCTTTCCGATGAATTGATCAAGGGCCACCGAATCATGAAATTCCCGGGTGGCGGACTGGAATTCGGTGAAGGGCCCGCAGAATGCGCTGTTCGCGAGATTGAAGAGGAGCTGGGAATCCGGATTGACCTTGACGGGCATTTCTACACCACAGATTTTTTCATTCAGTCTGCCTTCAACCCGGAACATCAGGTCGTGAGCATCTATTATAAAGCCATGGCCCCGGAGCATATTCAGACCGACTCAGGACTGACTGAACACCTCACTGCGTTTCAGCAGGAAGACGCTCCCGAAAGATTCTTTTGGCAAAACATTATTGATCTGATGCCCGAAGACCTCACTTTTCCCGGCGACAGAACCGTGGCTGAGAGAATACGCAAATTCCGGTTCTCAGGCGCTTAACCTTCTCCGCACCTGATCCTCGACTATCTCATACAATTGTTCGGGATTCATGGCCCTCCAGCGCATTTCATTGATCTTGCCGCCCATTACAAAGTAACTGTCAATGTTGGCCGCCACCATGTCGTCCATCACGTGATCACGGAAGTTGAGCAGGGCAATCCAGCCATCCTGATCATTTACCTCTGAAAACCACTCCTCGTAATAACAATCATCGGATGAGTGGAAATTGAGCACATTCTCGCCAATCAGAATGAAGCGCGATATCCCCTGGTGCATCAGGTGTTCAACGATTCCACGCTTCATAGTCATGATATCGTTGTACAGCAGATCGTTCCATTCACCAATCATTTCTATGATGGCAAATCCATCGTCATAGCTCACGTACAGCAACTTTACAAATAAGGTCTCACTGCCCATGTGATCCCATTGGGGATGGATAAAATGATTGTAGATCGTATCTGTAAATTCAAATTCAGAATACTCCCTTTCGAAGAAAGGTGAATACGGGTCTTCGCTCGCATCATAGAGCGATCGCCAGTTATAATATGGTTCAATATCGTGCACTCAGACTCCCTTTCCTGTTGAAATAATAGCTTGTCGGACGCTGCCGTGTTCTTTAAGTAGTTTCAATGCTTCATCTTCATTCACATGCAGTATCTCCATCAGCATCTGCGCACCTCTGTTCCATAGTTTATGGTTCGTCAGCTGCATATCTACCATTCTGTTTCCTTTCACCCTCCCGAGTCTGATCATCAGGCTGGTCGAGATCATATTCAGCACCAGCTTTTGGGCTGTTCCTGCCTTCATCCTCGTGCTTCCTGTCAGAAACTCCGGTCCTGTAATCACCTCGATGGGAAATTCGCAGGCTGCAGCCAGGGGTGAGCCTGAATTGCAGGTGATACAACCAGTCCCGATTCCACGGGATCTTGCCGTTTCAATAGCGCCAATGACATAGGGAGTTGTGCCCGATGCTGCAATCCCGATAACAAAGTCAGCTTCCGAAATGTTGTGCGCTTCAAGATCTTTCCACCCCTGCTCACGATCATCCTCGCTGAACTCTACAGCCTTCCTCATAGCCTGATCTCCTCCGGCCATAAGCCCTACAACCCAGCCGTGCGGAACCCCGAATGTCGGCGGGCATTCAGACGCGTCTACTATTCCAAGCCGACCACTGGTCCCTGCCCCTGTGTAAAACAACCTGCCACCGGAAGACATCCGGGCATGAGCCGCTTCCACAAGCCGGACGATATGAGGGATTGCATCACCTACGACCTCAGGAACCTTGCGGTCCTCGGCATTAATATTCGTCAGGATCTCCTGAACCGACATCAATTCGAGGTCGTGGTAAAAGCTCTCCTGCTCGGTTGACTTTTTCAATGTCTCAGATTTGCAGCAAAGGTAAGCCGATGCCCGGAGCTTTGCGACCAGGCTCTACGGGAGAAATCAGCCATGTAACGGGATAAATTCCACCCCGACCAATCTGATAGCGGCATTACATTTGTCTGACCGTGAAACCTAATCCGGTAAATTATGATGTCCATGAAATTTGTTACATACCCGCTGATTCTCGTTTGCATGATCGTGTCCTCATCTGTTCTGCTTGCGCAAGACGAGGAAGGTGAAGGTGGAATTGTTGACCAGGCTATCATGCCGGCAAAAATTCTTGCCGCACGCCACGAATTCAACGAAAACAATATGAGAGGAGCGCTCGCTCTCTATCGCGAAGTTTTGGAAACGGATCCACAGAATACCACCGCCCTGTTTGGTACGGCAAGATGCCATTATAACCTCAAGAAGTACGACCTGGCACTGGAGTATTTCAATAAGTCCCTGGCCATCAATCCCAAAATCAGCGGTGACGATGAATTATTTCTGGGTGAAATCTATCATCGTCTTGCCAGGACAGATGAAGCCATTCAGCATTACCAGATATACAGAGACCAGTTTTCAAAGGGAAGCGAGAATTTCCGCTATGCAGACGAGCTTATCGGTCAGTGCCGCTTTGCACAGGAAATGATGTCGAACAAGGTGGATGTAAGGATTGAAAACATGGGGGCCAATATCAATACGCGCTTTGACGAATATGCACCAAGCATCACCGCAGACGGTAAGCTGATTGTATTCACTTCAAGACGAAGCGACACCAAAGGTGGAGAGCTGAATGAAAAAGGTGATTACAAATTTTTCGAGGATATCTATTTTTCTGAGTGGGATGCTGAAAATTCAGAATGGTCGCGTTCTCAGGGACTTCCGGGAGAAGTGAATACTGAAACCCATGATGCTGTGCTGAGCATCACACCTAACGGTGATGGCATATTTGTGTATAAGAACAACACTATCACTACCGGTGAGATTTTCTTTTCTGCACTCAATAAAGCCGACAACACATGGGCTCTGCCTGAGAAGATGTCGCGCCCTATCAATACTTCATTTTACGAAGGATCAATCAGCATGACAGCTGATGGTAATACAGTCTATTTCATCAGCGAACGTATGGACAGCCGTGGACAAGGTGATATCTATGTGTCAACCCGCAAGGGAGATGGCTGGTCATCACCTAAAAACCTGGGCGAGATCATCAATACTGAGTATGACGAGAAGTTCGTTTTCATTCATCCAAATGGAAAAACACTTTACTTCTCCAGCAACGGACACCAGACCATGGGCAGTTACGATATATTCAAGACGGAAATGGTGAACGGCCAGTGGAGCATTCCGGTGAATCTCGGCTATCCGATCAATACCGTAAACGAGGAATCTACGTTCTGCCTCACCCGCGACAACAAAAGCCTGCTCCTGGCTGCAGAATATTCTGACAGCTATGGCGAGCGCGACATCTACAAAGTCGATGTCAGCAATTATGACCTGATTTCTGAAGGACACGAAGGTGGATCATTCGGTCAGATTGTCGCCACAGTTACGGACAACAGCGGCAAACCGCTCAAGGGAGCTGATGTAAGAATATACAGCGCAACCGGCGGAACACTGATTACTGAGCAGAAAACTGATAAAGCCGGTTATGTGAGGGTAAACCTGCCACTGCAATTGCACTACCGCATTGAAGTGTCAGATGGCAAAGCCAATTCCAGTCAGGAAATTCATTTACAACGAAACCCTTCTGGTGAAACAGTGACTAAACTCGAGTTTAAGCTGTAAGGTTTATTTCTGATCACGCACCACTCCGTTGAGTGTACGCACTGTGAACTGAGGTTCGGGAAGGCTGTAC
>JBEAZL010000229.1:0-5282 GCA_041170085.1 Bacteroidota bacterium | reverse complement strand
GGATTCCCGGGCTGGTATGTGGTTGTCCTGAAACATCCTCCCCTCTTCTCATCAGTTGCCGCACCGTTGGCATAAGCATCACTGAAGGTTATTCCATCAAAATAGGAGTGGTCATTAAATTCACCGATCGACAGCAGTCTGTAAACATTATCTGTCGCAGTGAGTGGCACACCTATATCACCGCTAAGCCTTGTAATATGGAGCGAAGGGTTTCGCTGACTCAGGCTGTCCTCAGTTCCATTAAAACCACCGTACAACAATTCTCCTTCAATGAAAAACTTACTGGTCCGCGAAGCGCCCGGCAGATAAGTTCCCTCAGCTATCCACAATGTATCACCCGGGTGTGCCGCTGTCAGTGCTGTATTCAGGCTGGTGTATGCATTTTCCCATGAAGAACCGTCATTTGCTCCGGTAGCGTCAATATCAACGTAGTGCTTCACCCTTGTAATACCAGCAAGATCATTGCGCCAGATTCCCCGGCCATAGGTGGATATATACAACTTCTTCCCATCAATGATGGTTTCCTTAAACTCAATCTGAGTAACAGGAACCGAGGGCAACCCGACATTATAGTTCTGCCAGGTGGTTGCTCCGAACATCAGATAAAAAACACCGATATCTGTTCCTACATAGATTCCCTCGTCATTTACTTCCACACACAGAACCGGTACATTCGGCAAGTCATAAGTCAGATTAATCACCGAATCAGGCTTGGAAATCAAATCCGGTATGTACAGAACTTTGTGGGCACTGTCATAACCGCCGCATGTGATAGTAAGTGAAGTTAAATTGACGCCAGCGTCATCTTCCCAAGGTTTAATCCTCACATCAGTGATAGATTGGGTGGCGTTCACCCCAAGTGAATCCGTATTGATCCTTTCAACCCATTGTCCTGGTGCGATGAGGTTATTCAGCAAGCTGGTCGAGTACCAAACATTATAATAATCGGTACCTGAGTTTTCATATTCTTCTATCCATGCTGCATTAGCAGAATTATGAAAATCCAGTTTCCTGATGCTGTTCTTGTCGAACAAAAATTCAGGTTCCCAAATCATCCCCCAGTCATCTCCGCGATCATTGGAATAATACAATTTCTCGTAACCAATAATCAGCTCATCCCAATTGTATTTGTTGACCTGATAAGGAGTATTGAAACGATTTGTCTTATTCTCGATACCAAATTGAACATCTTCGAAATCCGGGGATATATCATATACATATGGCATCAATCCTGACACTCCGGTGTATCTCAGATTTCCGTATTGAGTCATTGAATAATATTCTGGTCCAGTATCAAAGAGCGTGTTCAGGTAGACACCAAAACCATCACCTCCCATTATTTCTTCGTGCATGGTGAAACCTTCGACAGCTGTGGTTAGAATTGTACCATTATCCTGCGCACCTCCGGCAACATTAATGGTTGCCACGAAATTGTTATCCACTCCGAGGGCATAAAACTCCGTTATGTGTAATCCGTAGCTGCGATTCTGCCAGGTATCTCCTCCATCTGAACTCACAAAGAATCCACCATCATTGGTTGCCATCAGATCACCGTTATACGGATTGAATTCAAGCCAGTGCTGGTCAGCGTGAAAATCGTCATCACTTTCCCAGTCAGACACCTGTCCCCAGCTTCCCTCAAGGCCCATTGTACCAGAGACCCAAAGATTTACACAGCCATAGTAAAGTATGGTGGGCAGATCAGGGTGCGCTTCGAGAACGACATTATAATTCCCTTGTCCCTTGTCCTCGGGATCTTCAGGATCAGAAGAGGCAGAAAGGTTATATGTACCATCAGCCTGCAAATTATATTGCATGCTCTGATCCACTGAGAGGTAAATACCTCCAAGACTCCTGTCATCATCAATAGTTACAGCATAAACCCAATCAGGCGCGCCGGGCGTTACGGCGAGTTCTATTCTTATGATATCCGTAGTTGAGATTCCCGAGGCAGACTGCTGAAAACCTGAGTTGCCCTGCTTCCTCCAGATCATATTTGCACCAGCAGCATATACTACCGATGGATCCGTGGGATGGTACTCGAGGTCGTATGTCGCGTTTCCATGTATTACAGTATGAGTCAACCATCCATCCTGAGTATAGTACAGGCCTGAATTTACACAGGCGTACATTTCAAGGTGATTCTGCGGATTGGTAACCAGGTTATATCCATATGAAAGAACATCCCTGCCGAATGTGAGCGATGTTTCATTCCAGTTCTCACCGCCATCAGTGGTATGGTAAATACCCATCGATGGGACTCTGTAATTGAATGGATCTCCGGTGAGTATCCATATTTCCTCTTCATTTCCAGGATTTACTGAAATACCGCTGATGGAAATAAGTGGAAAGTCTGCAGTGAGATTTTCCCAGGGTTGATCAAATACTCCCGGCAAATAAATACCTGAGTTCACTGTCTTCCATAAGCCACCTCCGGATGCTCCGACAAACCATGTTGTTGAATTATGGACGTGAAGGCAATTTATCCTGCCTACACCGGGACCTGAGTATTCCGGATCAAATGAAGGACCGTGAGGCCCAACGAAATCCCATGTGCTTCCCTCAGGAGGATTGGTATTCTTGAGTTGCATCAGTGACTCAAAATCCGCCTTGGCATAATTGAACATCATGCCATTCATGTCAAGGTGATCCGCCTGCCACAATTTGCAGCGTTCAAACGACTTATATCCTTTCTCCGGACCTTTTCCCGGACGGAAATAGTATTCGCGCTG
The DNA here is from genome assembly GCA_041170085.1 of Bacteroidota bacterium. Classification (GTDB taxonomy): domain Bacteria; phylum Bacteroidota; class Bacteroidia; order Flavobacteriales_D; family Sanyastnellaceae; genus JAWXBG01. The sequence continues at coordinate 2,550 of JBEAZL010000229.1, read as the reverse complement.
ATTCCTGCTCCATTCCGAAAATTTTCTTTCTGAAGCATCCAGCTGTGCCTGGGCATGAAGTTCATTCACAGACAGAAGCAATACAACCAGGATAAAGTAAAGAGATTTCATATCATTGCTTTATAAAAAGATTCCATGTTGGGCAAAGCCAACCACGCGTTAAAACATTTGACTTTCAAATTAATTTTTCATTGATCACCTTGCGCACAGCTGCCGTATTGCTGTTGACGTGAAGCTTGTTGTAAATGCGCTTCATATGTGATCTGACTGTCTCAAAAGAAATGTCGAGCACGTCTGCAATCTGCTTATAGCTCTTTCCCTGGACAAGATGCTCCAGAATTTCTTTCTCGCGATCAGAAAGATTGTATTCATGGGTTCGCACCGGAGAAGCAAGACCTGAAAACAACTTCAACACTCGTCGGGCAACAGGACCTGACATCGGAGAGCCTCCCTGAACTACCTCAAATATGGCTTTAACATACCCATCCGGAGAGGTATTCTTTAATATGTATCCGGATGCACCTGCACAGATAGCTCTGAATATCGCATCATCATCCTGAAAAATCGTCTGCATCAAAATCTGGATTTCAGGAAATTTATCGCGTATCACTTGAACAGCTTCGATTCCATTCATTCCCGGCATCTCAATGTCCATCAGAATGACCTCAGGCAGGCTGGCTTCCAGACATCCGAACAAGTTATTACAATCAGGAAATGAGCCGGTACATTGCAGACCGTCAGTATGGTCAATCAGAAAAGCAAGACTCTCTCTGAGGTCCTGATTATCTTCAAATATGGCCACCCTGATATTTCCGGATTCTTTCATCGTCTCGCTAAAAGTGATTCTTAAACCCCGGTAAAGGTCTGTATAACTCCGGGTTGAAAGATTACCCAAAAAGGGTGAACGGAATGGAGATCTCAACCTTCGTTCCTTCTCCATGATGGCTATCTATGCTGAACCTGCCTTTGACCCGTTCTACGCGCATCTTCATATTTCTCAGACCATTTCCTTGAATGGCGGAAGCAGCTTGAAAACCATTACCATCATCCTTCACCACTATCATCATGTTCGGCTTTTTGTCCGAGAAAGTAAGCGAGAGTCTTTTACAATTGCTGTGCTTCACAGCATTGTTGATTGCCTCCTTCAATGTGAGATACAATTCCTTTTTCATTTCCATGCCCGGGCGGAGTCGAGTCAGACTATCCCCAAAATGGTATTCAAATTCTATTTCCGCAGGACCGCACAATTCAATGGCGAAATCGCGCAATCTTCCACCCAGGGTTTGTAAGTCATCGTAACCCGGTTTAATGGCCCATACAATGTCGCTCATCCTGTCAATCATGGAAGATGAATTCCTGCTGATTTTCTCGAGCAAAACCGCAGAATCTCCGGGGCTCTTCACGGCCACATCGCTGTACAACCTAATCGAACTGAGGGTAGAACCGATATCATCATGCAGATCTGCTGCAATCTTTTGCCTCAGAGTTTCTATTGCCTTCTTCTGTCGCTGACGAAGCATATAGATGGCATAAATGGTTGTCAAAGCCACAACAGCCATCAATGCGCGAAACCAAATGGTTTTGTAATACACGGTGTCGATATGAACAGAAAGTGAACTGTACTCATCCCCCATCATTGCACCCGATTCTGAAGCCTTTAGCCTCAGAACATAATCACCTCCCGGCACATTCGTAAAAGTGAGTATTCTGTTGTTACCTGCATTTACCCAATCATCATGAAATCCTTCAAGCATGTACGAATAGACAATCTGATCCTGCTTTACATACTGGAATGTATTGAGTTCAATGGTGAAAAAATTTTCATCAAACTCCAGATTCAGATGACCATCTTCGGGAAAAAGCTGCTTGCCCGTTTTCAGATCGATTACACTGGTGATTCTTGGCAAGGGTTGCTGTCTTTGCTGCACCAATCTTTCGGGCTCAAAGAGAGTAACACCCTGCATTCCCGCCAGACATATCCATCCATCGCGTGCTGCAAATCCGCGCTGTGACCCCAAAACATTTGAAGGCAATCCATGCAAGGTTGAATAAAGTGTAGCCTTTCCGCTTTGAATATCGTAGTATATCAATCCGTCGGCACTGGTCATCCACAGATGCTCAGCATCAGTTTGCACGAAACAGGCAATCATAGTTGGACTGCGGGTGAGATCAAATGAAATAAGCTCTGATGACCTGCTTGATTTAAGAAACCTGAACAATCCGGTTTCGGTGCCTATCCAGATGTATTCTCCTGCATCCGACATGCTCAGAATGGCCCCACCACCGGAAGTATTCAACGGTGTAATCTCGTATGTATCTACACCTCCGGTAGCCGGATCAAATCTGACAAGCAGGCCGTTTCCCGCACCGGACCAGATGATTCCTGATTGGTCTGTGATGACAGATCTGGCATTAAAGTTCAGCTTATCCCTCACTTCAGGCTGTTCAGACCAGGTTTCCACCCTTCCTGATTCTGCGTTGTAGTATGCAAGACCAGATGATGTCGCAAGAAGAGCGCCCTGCCGGTATTGACACATATCCCAGATAAAA
>JBEAZL010000228.1:0-2885 GCA_041170085.1 Bacteroidota bacterium | reverse complement strand
ACTGCCGAGCGCGATGCAGAATCTGTGCGCGCAAACTCCGCTGAGGAACGCAGTCAGCAACTTGAACAGGATGTAAATGTCCGCGATCAGGTAATCAGCAAGGCTCAGGTGCTCAGCGCAGGTGAATTCACATCCACCGGTGTTCGCGAGCGCAGTGGCGGAAAACAAGCCGAAACAGACCGTGCATCGCGAGCCAACTTTATCAAAACATGTTTCACCCTGCGCAGGAATGCAGTGGTAAAGCCCGGCACAAAGAACCTTTATATGGTAATCACAGGGCCTGATGGCAAGACACTTTCAGGTGGTGAAACCATTACCGTTGGCGGTACTTCGGAAGGATTCAGTGCAGTACGTCAGGTGGATTATCAGAACGATGACATCGATGTGTGCATATACTCTCACCAATTCGGAGAGGACGTTCTCACCAAAGGAAACTACCAGATACGCATTGTAGAAAATGGCAATGTGATCGGAACCACAACAGCTGTCCTGAAATAAACACGTATCACTTTCCGGTATGGGCTCAGCTCTAAGCGGAACTGAAACAAGATATCCGGCAAGCAAGAACCTGAGACCTTGAAAGTTCATTACGACTTCTCAGAATTGCAGGCTGTGTCAAATCCGGTAGTTACCATCGGCACATTTGATGGTGTCCATCTCGGCCATAGAAAAATTCTCGGACAAATGAGAGAAATGGCCAGAGAACTTCATGGCGAAACTGTGCTTCTGACCTTCTATCCTCACCCGAGAATGGTCTTGCACAAAGGAGACCATGGACTGAGGCTGCTTACCTCTCTTGATGAGAAAAAATCACTGCTTGAATCAGCAGGAGTGGATCATCTTGTCATCTATCCTTTCTCTGAAGACTTCAGCAGGATGTCGGCATTTGAGTATGTGCGCGATCTTCTCGTCAATGGCCTCCACACACATACCCTCGTTGTTGGCTACGACCACCGCTTTGGCCGGAACCGGGAAGGAGATTTTCAGGTATTGCAGGAACTATCCGACGTATTCGGTTTCAACCTGATTGAAATACCGGCCCAGAAGCTGAACGAAATCGAGGTGAGCTCAACAAAAATCCGACAGGCCCTGATGTCTGGCGATGTTGAAACCGCAGATGAATATCTCGGTTATTCTTATTCCATCACGGGAGAAGTGGTTCGCGGCGATGGAAGGGGACGTAAACTGGGATTTCCTACTGCAAACATCCGGGCACTTGACCCACATAAACTCATACCTTCATCAGGAGTGTATAAATCTGATGTGCAGATAGACAACAAGCCATGGCCTTGCGTCGTTAACATCGGCGTCAGGCCAACCGTCAGCGATTCAGGGGAAATGACCATAGAGGCTCACATACCCGGATTCGATGGAGATTTGTATGGCAAGAACATAACTGTTTGCCTGAAGCGCCGTATCAGAGATGAGAAAAAGTTTGGCTCAGTTCATGAGTTGATACAACAGATAAATGATGATATAGCAACAGCATTATTATGAAGCACCTGAGTCTGATCGTCTTCATGTTATGCACTGGCTTTGTACGGGCACAGCTCCTGAGCCCGGAAATGCTGGATACCTGTCGTGTTTTTCACAACCTGGAAGAGGCGCTGAAATCACCGGCGCAGGTGTATCGTCTCGACCTGAGCAAACAAAAGCTGAAGGATTTTCCGGGCGGGATTCTGAGCCTGACCAACCTGAATGAACTCAAGTTGTCCCGCAACAAAATAGACTCCATTCCTCCGTCCATCTCTTCACTCGCATACCTCCAGAGACTCGATCTTCAGCGCAATGCGCTGGATACGATTGCTCCGGAGATATTAAAGCTGAAAAATCTGCAGCAATTAAATCTGGCCGAGAATTTCATCACGACTATACCGGATGACATCGAAAATCTTGCGGAATTAAGACAACTGATCTTGTGGTCAAATCCCATCGAGTACTATCCCAATAGTCTGGGTATGCTCGAAAAACTTGAGATTCTGGACTTGCTTCATAACCTCATGAACATCCGTACTCAGGACCGCCTCAGGAATATCCTTCCCAAGTGCACCATCCTGATGTCTCCGCCGTGCAACTGCGGCATGCAGGACGAGTAGACTGAAGCCTGAGCGGCCAGAACTGCATCAACCGTCGGTCGCTTCTCCATCTTGCCATACTTCCCTGTAATCAGAGCATTATCCCACATTATGCATTAGAACATTGTTCTGATTCTATTCAGAAAAGATCGGCGCAAGCCATTGGTTCCTATCTCGACATAGCGACTCATTCAATGATATATATCAAATAGAGATGAATCTATCCGACCAATAAAAAAGGCCGCCCTGAAAGGACGGCCTTTTGAATATGATTCAGTTGTATTACTTCACAACGCTCATCTGGCGGGTAACCATGTGAGCACCGTTTACAACCAGAGATACATTGTAGTTACCTGCAGCGTATCCGGCAACGTTCAGGTCGATAACCTGATTGCCTTCTACAAAGCGACCAACGTTCTTCCAGTCAACCAGCTTACCGCTCATATCGCGCACTTCGTATGCGATAACGCTGTTCTGGTTCAGGTTGAAGTTGAGGCGGGCAATGTCAACAGCAGGGTTTGGATTGATCATGAATGAATTCAGGCCTGTGGCTGTATTCAATTCTTCAACACCAGTCCACTCAGAGATGATCAGACGCACAGCAGGAGTCCATGTCTGTGAGCCGAACCATACGAAAGTACCATCACCAGCGATTTCATAAACAGCTGTTGAGTTGTCGCTATCAGTATTGGCATTAGCCAGAACAGTGATCTCACCATCGCTTTCATTCTCGTTCAGGATGCAGGTGAAGTAAAGTTCATCTGTCTGCAGATCATAAGGATCTTCGAAAGGCAGGTAGTAAGGATCGCC
>JBEAZL010000227.1:0-2938 GCA_041170085.1 Bacteroidota bacterium | reverse complement strand
TGCCTGCCAAAGGATATGAGGGCAATCACACATCTCGCTGATAAGGCAAATGTTGAAGTACCGGTGCTGCGAAGCATTCTGGAGAGCAACATGAAAGGCCTTCGCAATCTTGTGACACGCGTTAATGATGCTGGAACCGGAAGAATCGCCATCTATGGTCTCACGTTTAAATCTGGCACTGATGATGTGCGCGAGAGCCCCATGGTCTATCTGCTGAGGAGCCTGGCGGGCCTTGAACGGGATGTGTGCGTATATGACGCGGATATCAACATGACCACATTGCGCATCGAACACGCTGATCTCGTGAAGTATGTTCGTGAACGTCCGGCTGATGCGTTCGCTGATGCAGATATTGTAGTCGTATGCAAGAAGGGGTTTGATTCCCATGCAGCCATTATACCCGCGTCCAGTGTTGTTTTGAATCTGTTCAATCAGGAGCGGTTCGAAATTTCAAACAAACAGGAATTCCTGTATTGAGCATGCGTATTGCTTTGCTGACAGACGGAGTTTTTCCTTTCGTGGTAGGTGGTATGCAAAGGCATTCTGGTTACCTGGCGGCTCATCTTGCCGCCAGAGGTCATGAAGTTACCCTGGTACATGCCATCCCCTGGAACAAACCACTGCCGACGGAAGAGGAGGTGAGGCAGGCTCTGAACGTGCCTTCAGACGCCAGCTTTCGGAGTGTAGCTATACGTTTTCCGAAGCCTGGTTTTCTGCCCGGACATTATATCAAGGAATCATATGTCTACTCCAGGATGATAGCACAGCGCCTGCGTGAGCAGTGGAGTGGCTTTGATTTTATTTATGCAAAGGGATTTTCTGCCTGGCATCTGATACACGAGAAATCCCGGGGATTGGATCTGCCGCCCATAGGGGTCAAGTTTCATGGCTATGAAATGTTTCAGCCTGCAGCCGGCCTTAAAGGCAGACTCGAGGCTATGATGCTCCGGGGCCCTGTGAAATGGATCAATCAGAAGGCCGACCTCGTTTTTTCATATGGAGGTAAGATCACACCTATCATCTTGTCTTTAGGAGTTGATGTTTCGCGTATTGCAGAAATTCCATCAGCCATCGATGAATCATGGATCAGAAGGGAGGAACCAACTTCTGTTAGCGGAAAGCGGATATTTGTTTTCGTTGGGCGCAACGAACGCCGAAAAGGCATTGAGGAACTGCTCAAAGCCGCGGCATCGCTGCAGGATAGTTTCGAACTTCATATCGTCGGACCTTTTGCCCATAGCGCACGCATCAGAAATCCGAAGGTGATTTATCATGGGGCTGTAACTGACACTGCTGATCTGAGATCAATTCTGGACGGGGCTCACGTTCTCATCTTGCCGTCTTGGTCAGAAGGTATGCCTAATGTAATTCTGGAGGCAATGTCAAGAGGAATGGCTGTCATAGCCACGGATGTTGGTGCGGTGGGTGAAATGGTTTCTGAATCCAATGGATGGATCATAGAGCCCGGTTCGGTTGAATCTCTTGCCAGGGCAATGAAACAGAGCATCGATGCTGACCCGGCTGTCATCGATGAAAAGCGACGAAATTCGCTTCAAAGAGTCCGCAATCAGTTTGTTTGGAATGTAGTTGCTGAGCGTGTCGAGGCAGCTATTATTCAGTCTCTGAAAAGGTAGCCCTGATAATATTGTTCCCTCTGTCTGGCGGGCTTGCGGAATTTGCTGTCCTACCTGTACTTTCGCGTGGTGAGCACCAAACCCGTCTACTTTCCCGGACTAAATGGCCTGCGGTTCTTTGCTGCGTTCGCTGTGATACTCACTCACGTCGAGCTCATGAAGAAGTACCTCGGCTTTGCCCACCTCTGGCTCGACCCGGGAAGGATGTACAGCACATCAGCCATTGTCCATGTCTCACGCGGAGAGGTAAGCTGGTTCAGTCCGATAGTGGCCGAGGCTGGCCCGTTGGGTGTGATTTTCTTCTTCGTGCTCAGTGGTTTTCTTATCACTTTTCTGTTGTATCGCGAATTTGATCAGGAGGGGAAAATTGCGATTGGCGGTTTTTATATGCGCAGAATTCTCCGCATCTGGCCACTGTATTTTTTGATTTTTCTTCTGGGTTTCTTTGTACTGCCTCACTCCAAATTGTTTTATGTGCCTGAGCAATCGGAGGCGTTTGCCAGCAATTTCATGGGAAACTTCTGGTGCTATGTCGCATTTCTTCCCAACCTCGCATATTCATTGTACATGGCTGTACCCAATATCGGACAGTCGTGGAGCATTGGTGTTGAAGAGCAATTTTACCTGCTCTGGCCACTCATCATCTCTTTGTCCGGAAAGTCTCTGAAGCCTTTGATATGGTTCACGGTGATACTCATTTTTGGAAAAATGGCTTTTATCCTGATCACTTCAGGAAACGCGGATTCCGGTGTTCTTGCTGCCAAAAAGTTTCTGGCCATGAGCAAGCTGGAATGCATGAGCATCGGAGGCATCGGTGCCTGGATATTATATCACGGTAAAGAGCGTATCCTGAATCTGATTTTTAATAAGTTCTTTCAGGCCCTTTGTCTTTTCGGAGTCATCGGGGTGCTTTATCTCCTGCCACCCGCGCTCCAGGATGGTGCATACCTGATTTATGCCATATGCTTTCTGGTAGTCATCATGAATGTAGCGGGAAACGAACGAAGCCTGATCAGGAGTTCCTCCGGGGTTTGGGTTTTCCTCGGCAACATATCCTATGGCATTTATATGTACCACCTGATGATCATTACCCTTGTCCTGCATCTGCTCATGATGGCTGGCTTTAGCGGTAAAGGTGCTCCGTGGTATTTTCATCTTTTCGCATACGTGTTTTCCATTGCGCTGACCATTGGGGTTGCGTATATTTCCTATCGATATTTCGAGAAGCCCTGGATACGATTAAAGCATAGATTCACCCGTGTGGCTAGTGGCCATGAAGCAGCTCAGGATACATTGAAGTCGTG
>JBEAZL010000226.1:0-2508 GCA_041170085.1 Bacteroidota bacterium | reverse complement strand
CATTGCGGCCCATGAGAAAATCGGCGCCATACTTCAGAGACCATCTCGACCCGATGGCCGATCTTACAGCCAGTCCGAAGCGCAGGTTCATCGATGAAGTATCCGACGTGAATTCCGAATTCCCGTTGAAGGTATTGGGCAGTTCAGTCACCGACTGACTGTACATACCAGCCCCTGCCCTCAAAGACACCCTGCCAAAACCATACTCCGCATGAATCGCATAAGGGCTTACGTCTCCGGCATCCCAGTTCAGAATGCGGATTGTATTGACCCCGATATCGAAATATGAAGAGTCAGATTTCTGGGCGTGGGTCCCAAGTTGGAATGCAAGAAGAACGAGACAGAATATCTTTTTCATTTCAGGTGGTATTCGCTAAAAATCAAAGATACGTTTGACGGCCTGAAATGGTTACCCTTTCAACCACCTGTATCAGCTCAGCTGTATTGTTCTACTCATTGCAATTGCTGCCATAAGCACTCATAAACATGAGGAGGTCAGTGATATTCACCATATCATCTCCTGTGAGGTCCGCAAGTCCACACGACATGGTACAGCCATACTGACTCATAAACAGCAAGAGGTCGGATGTGCCCACCAATCCGTCGCCATTCAGATCACCCACACAGGCTACAGCCATGACGAGGGCTTCATAAGCCCCCATGTCAGGACCATCAAACTGAGGCCTTGATGTGCCGGCTATATCTATGGATGTCGAGAATGCTAAATCGGCCAGGTTCAGCGCTGGAGAAGTTGGCTGGAGCGAGAAGCCATCGTCTGCCGTTCTGAAAACCATATCAGTCCCGTTGCGATCGGCCGGGTTGGTGAAGAGAGGATCCTCGGAAATGATACCTCCCATATCCGTTACACCTGCCGGAATACCCGATTCGATATCTGTATTCCCCAACTGAATAGCAGCAGTTCCAAGGACATAAAGTTGCTTCTGATTGGTCTCAGTATCACCATCGGTATTGGCCCAGATGATGTTGTTTCTGAAGTCACCATTCAAGGTACCATTTGTTCTTTCCGCGAGAATTCCACCGCACTTTGTGGTGGCATGATTGCCTGAGACGGTACAATTCAGAAAGTTCACAGAACTGAGGGCTCCCGATGAGTTGATGAACCAGTTAGCCGCGCCACCATTGGCAGCCTGATTGTTCATGAAAAGACATTGGTCAATGGTTCCGTAGGTTTCAGAAGTTCCGGTGCTTGCCTCATAATGCAATGCACCCCCCTTCGCCAGGGAAGTATTTCCATCGAACAAACAATTTCTGATATCCACCTCGGCAAAGTCGTTCACATAGGTATACACCCTAAGGGCACCGCCGTGAGAATTGGAAGAGTTTCCAATAAAATCCGAATTTTCTATCAAACCCCGAATCGAGCCATCAGAAACAACATGCAAAGCCCCGGCAGCACCTATAGCATCATTATTCTCAAAATAACAGCTATCCACATGAAAATAAGAAGTGTCGCTGGCCGAGTAGGACTTGAAATAAAGTGCTCCGGTAGAATAGCTTCCTGACAGAGAATGATTACCGATGAACTGGCTCCTCAGGACATTTACTTCACTGTAATCGTACAGTTCCACCATAACCGCGCCGATTCCATTATCCGCTTCATTGTTCAGGAAAAGGCAATCGTTTATATCCGCGTAGATATTAGTGAAATTGTCGTTTTCAATTCTGATTGCACCACCCAGATCAGCATCACCATTTTGAAAGGTGCAACTATCAATGGCAATGGTCAAATCACTGGAATAAGAAGTCAGCTCAAGCGATCCACCCATGTATCCTGAAGTATTGGCGTCAAACATTGAGTTGGAAATGTCAACGGACCCGCCGGCGCTGAAATTGAGAACGCTTCCTCTTCCGCTCACAACAGTGGAGTTCGATCCAAAAACACATTCGCTGATATCCACATTCGACACTCCGCCTCCTCCAATTTCAAAACATCCGCTCGAACCGTAGGTATCCACAAATTCACATGCATGAACAACTACGTTGAGTGGCGGAGAATTGCTCAGCGATGCATGAATTCCACCGGCACCACCATTCACATAGTTACCTGATGCGTAGCAGCTATCCATCGTAAACGTGCGTTCGAAGTCAGTATAGAAATGATATATATACCCTATTCCGCCATTGTTCACCGCATCATTGTCGATGAATGAGCATTGTGAAAATGTCATATCCGCTGCATCCACCGCAAAGGCCCCACCCCGTTCATTGCTATGGTTCAGCTGAAATGTACAGTTCTCATAGATTCCGGTATTGTTGTTATCGCCATTGTGGGCTATGGCTCCTCCCCGGCTATTGTTGCTGGCACCATTGGCACTATTGCTGATAAAATCGGAGTTTGTTACATGCGACAAAAGGGTGCCATTTGCACCTGTGCTGAAATACAGGGCGCCACCATGGTCGCCTGCATTCTGTGCAAAATGGCAGCTATCTGCCGTGAATGTCAGGTTGCCATTGACAAATGCCTCCAGGTGCAGCGCTCCACCCCTG
>JBEAZL010000225.1:0-3924 GCA_041170085.1 Bacteroidota bacterium | reverse complement strand
GCAGCCCCGGATGTCATTTTGCACCATCTGCTCGGATCCGAATACACGCACAGCCAGGCCAATGAAATCAGAAAGCTGCTTCACAGCACAACCGGGAAGCATCTGGTGCTCGGGAACCGGGAAATCGTTCACGACCGCGGATTCCTGCGGATTGCTCCGGCAATCAGCAGTGCATTCCGTTTCGAAATTTTTGAAATCCCTGCTACTGTTCAGGGAATTCAAATGGAATATGACCATGTGCCGGACGTCTTCCCCAGGGGCGAAAAAGAAAAGATCTGGATCGACCTCAGTAAGGTTTCCTTTCCAATAGTCGTCCGAAATTGGTCCGACGGAGACCGTATGCAGCCCATGGGAATGTCAGGACATCAGAAGGTGAGCGATATACTGACACATGCCCGGATTCCCGCTGACCAGAAGGCTCTGGTTCCAATCGTTGAAATGAATGGTGAAATTATCTGGGTGGCAGGACTTAAAGTGTCGGGGAGTATTAAGGCAGAAGAAACAGGGGCGCCGTGCCTCGTTATGGAGCTGATAAACAGCAGCTTGGGATAATATTGAAACTAACAGTGTGCCGATTGCGTAACAGGTCATGTTTATCAACTCAGCACCATTATTTATGACCCCAACCCCAGGTTCCGAAGAGCGCGAATACATCAGCCAGAGCAATTACAACAACCATGATGTTCTGCCGAGCGAGCCTGCGCGCATTCGCCGCAGAGCCCAACTTTTGAAGGCGATGGCCCTGGAAAGCATCAATGGAACCGAAGTGGTCATTACCATGGAAGATACTCAGGTTTGCCGCAAAATCAGGAGCAGGGTTATAGCCACAGGCGACGAAAACATCGTTCTCGAACAAGGGATGACCATCCCGATCAGGTCCATTCATCGGATCGATTTCCTTTCCTGATACAGACAACATTTTTTGGCATTTCGTTGAAAATCCAACACTAGGAAGGTATTCTCATAGACCCACAGGTGGGCTTGGCTAAATTTGGGGCTCGTTTCAATTGAGCACCCATGAGAATATTTTCAGTCCTCTCCCTGTTTTTAATCCTTTTCGTGTCGCACGTTACCGGTCAGATCATCGAGCCGGTTAAGTGGACCTATTCCTTCAAAGCGACCAGTGCCAATGAAGGCGAAGTAATCGCCAGGTGCAGCATAGAAGACAGCTGGCATGTGTATGCTCTCACGGTGAGCGATGACCCCAATTTCATAGGCCCGATGCCCACGGTACTCCGCCTTATTGATTCTCCGGATTTCGAGCGGATTGGTGGAGTAATTCAGGGGAAGTACATCAAACATCATGATCCGGTTTTCGAAGCTGAGCTCATGTACTTTGAAAAGACTGCCGAATTCAAGCAAAAGATCAGACTGAAAAATACTGCCGGATTCACACTCAAGGGTGAACTGGAGTATCAGGCATGCGATGAAGAGAAATGCATTTTCCCTGCTCCGGAGCCATTTACCGTTAAGGTTCCACCAGTTTCTGAAACAGGTGTGCCGGCAGATACAATCCAGACTGCAACAGAGGAGGCAGATGGTATCAAGAATCCGGTTAGCTGGAATTTCAGCACCATATCGCGTGGTAACAATCAGTACACCGTCAGGATAAAGGCCACTGTTGCACCGGGCTGGCACACATACTCCATTGTACCCACAGAAGCCGGCGGGCCTGCACCCACAGAAATTTCCTTCCGCGACAGCACTGCCATCACATTTAACGGGCCCCTGCGCGAGAGTGCGACCATAAAGAAATATGACAAGATGTTCATGACGGATGTGATGTTCTTCAGCGACTCCGCCGTTTTTGAACAGGACATAACGATCACCGACCCCACTGTGAATTCCATCAAGGGTTCAGTGAAAGGAATGGCGTGCAACGACGAAAGTTGTGTTCCTGTTCCCCCCGTTTACTTCATGATTGACCTCCTGACCGGTAATGGTGTAGAGATCAGCCCGGAGCAAGCGAATACCGAAAGTGGCCCGGCTAAATTCAGGTACCAGATTCCCGGACTGAATTTCGAGCAACCATACAAAACCGATTGCGGAACTGTTGTTACCGGAGCCAAGAAAGGAGATTCTCTCTGGACAATTTTCTTCCTTGGATTTATCGGAGGTCTCATCGCTCTCCTTACGCCATGCGTATTTCCGATGATTCCCCTCACCGTAAGTTTCTTCACCAAAGGAAGTGGTTCACGTCGTCAGGGTATGATCAGGGCTATCACTTATGGCTCTTTCATCTTCATCATTTATCTGTTGCTGAGTCTTCCATTCCACCTGCTCGACAGTGTGGACGAGAACATACTCAACAACATCTCGACCAACGTTACACTGAACATCATCTTCTTTGTGATCTTCATCGTCTTCGCCATATCGTTCTTCGGATACTTTGAAATCACCCTGCCTTCGAGCATTGCTAACCGCGCGGATTCCGCATCCAATGTGGGTGGCCTCGCAGGATCATTCTTCATGGCACTTACGCTCGCCATAGTTTCATTCAGCTGTACCGGACCAATCCTTGGGTCATTGCTGGCCAGCTCACTGTCTAAAGATGGTGGTGCCATTCAGCTCACCGCAGGAATGGGTGGATTCGGCGCAGCTCTCGGTATTCCATTCTCCGTATTTGCTGCATTCCCGAGTATGTTGAAGTCGCTGCCCAAATCAGGCGGATGGCTGAATACTGTGAAAGTAGTTCTGGGATTCCTCGAAGTTGCACTCGCATTGAAATTCCTGTCTAACGCTGACATGGTAGCCCATTGGGATTTCCTCAAGTATGAATTGTTCATGGGGTTGTGGGTGATCATATTCCTGCTCATGGCAGTTTACCTCTTTGGAAAGATCAAGTTCCCTCACGACAGCCCGATCAAGAAACTCTCGCGCTTCCGTCTTGGATTTGCCATAGCCATTTTGATTTGGACAGGATATCTCGCCACAGGCTTCAGGTTCAATGAAAAATCAGGGACTTATCACAGCCTTTCGGCCCTCAGTGGTCTTGCCCCTCCTCCCGGTTATAGCTGGATATACCCAATCCATTGTCCGCATAATCTCGATTGCGAACACGACTACCTGGCAGGTCTGGAGCGCGCAAGAAAGGAAGGCAAACCCCTGTTCCTCGACTTCACCGGTTACGCCTGTGTGAACTGCAGAAAGATGGAGGAAAATGTTTGGATTGAGCCACAGATTCTCGATAAGCTCAAGAATGATGTAATCGTGGTTTCACTGTATGTGGATGACAAGAAAGAACTGCCCGCAGAGCTGCAGGAAATCTATACCTCTGCGAAAACAGGGAAGACCCGCGAGATTAAAACATACGGAGATCGCTGGGCCACATTCCAGATCGAGACATTCGTTAATAACTCTCAGCCGTGGTATGTGATGCTTTCTCCGGATGAGCAATTGCTTACACACCCTGTGGGCTATACACCCAAGGTTGAAGAGTATGAAAAATGGCTCAACTGCGGAATAGACGCCTATAAAGAGCTTCAGGCCAAGGGTAAATAGACCCGGCTTCCTGATTTCCGTTTCCTGAGGCGAAGTTCTTTTAACTTCGCAAGTGATGACCTACCCGTCGCTACTTGTACTGAAAGCTTCAGCCGGCAGCGGAAAAACCTATTCTCTGGTTTTCCATTATATCCGTCTTGCCCTTTCTGTCCCTTCGAACGAGGCTCATTACAGACACATCCTCGCCATCACATTCACCAATGCTGCTGCTGGTGAAATGAAAGAGCGCGTGCTTCGCACACTGTATGAATTATCGGAGAGCACCGCTAAACCGGAGCTCAGCGCAGATCTTCAGCAAGCACTGAATATTGATGGGCCCGAGCTAATCAGAAGAGCTGGCAACACTTTCAGACACATGCTGCACAACTACAGCATGCTATCCATTTCAACCATCGACAGTTTTAATCAGCGCATCCTTCGCTC
>JBEAZL010000224.1:0-3538 GCA_041170085.1 Bacteroidota bacterium | reverse complement strand
GTATACCAATGCTCAGGGAGAGTTCACCATATATGCACTTCCGGGTGATCACAATGTTTCTGTGGAGATTCCTGCACTATGGTATCTCTCATCCACAAATGCATCATTCGATTTTACCCTTGATGCCCTGACCCCTCAGATAGGTGAACTTGATTTTGGCGTCGCCCCTTCTGTGATTCAGGACAGCCTTGGCCTGCATTATTTCAGTCCGGAATCCGTTTGCTCTACCCCTTTGGCGCAATGGATCAGTGTTAGCAATTGGGGAACTACACAGCCCTCCGGAATTGTTACCCTTGAGCTTGATCCGTCCATGCAATTCATCAGCGCAGGCATACTGCCCGACTCCATTGCTGGTACAACAATTTATTGGTCGTTCGAAGAACTCGGGTATTTCAGCTCAATGGTATTTCCCGTAGAAATCTCACATCCCGGTGTAGATATGCTCGGACTTGAAATGTACTCATCATCCGGGGTGTGCATTAATGATGAATCCCTGTGCCTTCAGGCAGATTTGCTTTCTGTTATTGAATGTTCTTATGATCCGAATATGATTGTAGCCAACCCGGAAGGATGGACCTCACAAGGGTATGTGCTTTCCGATACGGATATGCTCTACACCATATACTTTCAGAATCTGGGCAATGCACCAGCTCAGGATGTGCGCATCGAGAACCCTCTGCCCGCTCCGCTCAGTGCGGAAGATCTCACATATATTTCGTCATCGCATCCGGTATCAGCGATGTATGTCGATGAAAATGACATTCTTCATGTCCGTTTTGAAGGAATCATGCTTCCTGATAGTGCCAGCGATGTATACGGATCCCAAGCATTCGTCAGCTACCTGATACCCATGGATGCAAATCTTGCGGTTAATACTCAGATTGAAAATACAGCATCTATCTATTTCGACCAGAACGAAGCAGTGGTCACCAATACTACCCTTCATACCATTTACTCGTGTGATGGGCTGGGCGAATTCACCGTTACAAGTGGTGACTGCTTTGGAGATAACATAGAGGCCATAGCAGGCGATGGACTCATAGAAACATACAGCTGGTCCGTAAACGATGCATCTGCAGGAAATTCCGGGACTTTGATATATGAACCGGAAAACCCGGGACAGTTCGAAATCACGCTGACAGTCAGCAATCCCCTCTGCACTGAATCAACCAGCCAGGTGGTCGAATTGCTGCAACCTGAAATACCTGTCATTTCGATCAATGACAACATTCTCTATTGCTCAGGAACCGGCATCTTCACCTGGTATCTCAATGATGTGGTAATTGCTCAGGGTTCGGATAACTCCATTCCATTGCAGGGTGATGGTGTTTATATCGTGGATCTGACAACAGAATATGGTTGCACAAGCATTTCGGAGCCATTTATTTACTCAGGCATAGATGCCACATCGACTGACCATTTCTCTGTATATCCGAATCCTGCTGAATCTTTGCTTTACGTCAGTACATCAGAAAGATGGCGGAATATCGAAATCCGCGATGTTGAAGGACGGATAGTCCGGGAATTTGTGGGAGATATCAAAACCCCGGGCACCACAACAATAGATCTTTCTCGGCTTGATGCGGGTTGTTATCTCGTTGTATTGCAAAACGAAAATCGCACACAGCAGCAGCTAGTCGTTGTCAGGTAAAACATTCAGATAGCCGCTGCACATGTTTGAAGACCTGTGCTTCATTCTGATCAGTCTGCGTACGGTTTGATATGTTTTAATACATAGCTATACCCAAATATCAAAACGCGTAAATTCCGCTAACTTCCTGGTGTTCACTCAGCAAACTGCCAGTTAACCAACGGCAGTGATCTTTTGCCATTGGTATTCCACAAACCTATCTGAACACCCCGAAGGTTTGTCGCCTTATTGAAAAGCCCTATTTGCACTCCTTTGGCATCTGTGGCTCTGTTGCGGATGGCAGCAATGGTGACACCACGCATGATGTATGAGAAATTGTTGATGCCCGAAATGGAGAGTCCGTGCAGTTCATCGACCAACGTAATGGCCGGAGTGATGTTCACACCTCGGATTTCTGTTTCGCCTATGGTGTTAACCAGACTGAGGTTTAGACCATGCACCTTCAGCATCCAGTTGTTCTTCAGGTGCGAGAGATAATATTCAAGGCTATCCGGCAATGGACCATTGAACCTGGGAGATAACAGGATAAAGATGCCGAATGGATTGATTTCTGCTGCCACGCCACGGATGACCAGTGAGTCCCTTTCGATGAACATACTGTTCTTTAAATTGCGGTGATACAGACCAATGGCGAGACCATGTATCTCCTCCACGCTGCATGGAGTGTACCATGCCACACGGCGAACGTTGTATGTTGTATCCATTTGTGATCTGTCGGGTTTGACCATACCCGAACAATAGTAAAAGAAAGTCCGTCCACCATCTTCAAACAGCAGCTCCACACCCTGAGCAGTGAGGTGCGGTGCCAGTTCATACGTAGAGGTATCGTTGGAAAATATGGGATACCACATGCTCGACAGCATGCAATGCGTTGTATCCCGACTGAAATGAAAATTGAATCCATCCAGTGAATGGTTCTCATACAAGCCCATGCTTCTGTCTGCAATGAGATGAAAGACATCAAGCTGGCTGAAGTGAATGGCCATGGTGTCGAGCATTTGCGACGAACGTGCCGCCACACTTTCATTGAAGAAATTCGTGAAATAGAGAGTATCGGGTGAGATATCCACCAAACGTCCGCTGTATCTCATTTGGTTTTTCAGCGAGTAATCGTAAATACAATTCCGATACAGATAAAACCCGTCGGCATTGAAACTGCCTGGTTGGAGAGAATCCACCACTACCTCCCTTCCCTCTTTTGCCAGAAGCACTGTCCAACATGAATCAACTTGCCCGTGGACCTGCATGCAGAGGGTTAAAAACAAAAGAAAGGCTATCCGAGGCATAAATTTCTGTGTTCGGAGCAATATAGTGTCAAACACGCGCTATTATAATCGAGAAAATATGAGATCCAAAAGCAGAAGGGATTTCAACGACATTTCACGATTATATATTCTATGTCTGCAAAACACGGATAGAAAGAAATTAGTGCATATCCCATCAATCTTTTGAACGCAAGTCATCACTACCTCCCCTCCAACTCCTTAAACAACCTCTCATAAACCGGGGTGGGCACATGCCATCTTCTCCCCTCTTCCACGACGTATCCCGTCAGCGTTTGCAGCTCGGTATCGCGTTTGCGGCTGATGAAATCGCGGTGCATGGACGAAGTGGTCTCATATGGAAGTGACGCATATTTCTGCATCGTGCGCGACTGAATATCCTGAGCTACCTCTATCCCCCTGGCCATAGCGACAGACATAACCTCTGCAACGAGTGCAACGAGTGTTGCATGTGATTCAGTATTTGAAAGAATG
Organism: Bacteroidota bacterium; assembly: GCA_041170085.1. Taxonomy (GTDB): domain Bacteria; phylum Bacteroidota; class Bacteroidia; order Flavobacteriales_D; family Sanyastnellaceae; genus JAWXBG01. Next base: position 130 of record JBEAZL010000224.1, on the reverse strand, counting down.
TCTCCGATACACTTGTCGTAATAACTGGTAGCGGTGGCGATGGGCGAAAGAAAGATGAACTTCTCCCAGATGACAGCCGATATATTCCGGGACAAAGTGGCTTCGATACCCGCCATTCTGAACAATGCTT
>JBEAZL010000223.1:0-8165 GCA_041170085.1 Bacteroidota bacterium | reverse complement strand
AAGTTAAATCCGGGAGCGAAGCTGGACGCCCCTGTATTGGTTGAAGGATATAGCTGCAATGTCAGGGTTCCCCTGGAAGAGCCAATGCCAAAAGGCTTGAGTTTAATATTCTTCAGTCCATTAATTTCCGCGTTCTTCTGAATAACGGCGAGAAGTCTGTTCTGCGGTTCAATCGCAAGAACCTTACCCTGTTCACCAACCAGCCTTCCCGCCATCACAGCGAAATAACCCTCATTGCTTCCCAAATCCACAAAGGTGTCGCCGGGTTTCAGAAGGCCTTTGATCACTTCTGACATCTGAGGCTCATAGTTCCCCGCTTTCAATAAGGTGAGGCCAAGATTGCTGATGGGGTCAATTGAATACTTCGAGCCATCAGCTAATGTTACCTCTTTTCTACGTATCCCAAGAAGTGCTTTGGCGATAAGCCGCAATTCCACCGGTCTTAACTTCTCGCCAATAAATGAATATGTACTGATGCGCATATAATTCCGGTTTCTGCTGCAAAGAAACCTGATTTTACTCAATAACCACGAATATCCAAAGGAATAACGGTATCCTCGGTGACAACCATAAAAGTGCCTCTGCACTACCAATCGCCGCACTGATCATATTCTACCGTATAGGCAATGAGAGCGAACTTCCATTCCTGCCCTAACTTGACCAGGGTGCAGGCATCTATTCCACAATGTGAGAATTCCCCGTTAATCGTGAAATCATATGGCACCCAGGCCATAGCCATCTTGCCATGAACCTCCACCTGAACACCTTTGCTGCGCATGGTCTCCAGTAACTTCTCGCCGGGACTATTTGGCACTCTCCCGGCAGCAGCACCCGACATAGTCCTGATGACCTCTCCATTTCTGACAATGGCTATGTACTTCATAGCGTCTTCAGCAAACAATGCCCTGAAAGCAATGCTATCCTGTTGTTCAATGGCGTCAAATAACTTTTGAACCACGTTCAGAACTTCAACAGAATCAGACTGCGCTGAGACATTCAGCGGAGCAGAGAAAAGGCAAAGCAGCCCAAACAACACGATGAGATTTTTCATGTGGCCAATTTATGCGTTGACAGAACAATCATCCCCCAAATTACATAATCCCAAATTATGCATTAGACCTTTGTCATGAGGGTTCAAAACGCAAAGAAATCAGGCATTTTGTGAGGGAATCATCCTTACCGTATGTTGACTGAGCAAAATGCAGCGAAGTGACTGATTTCACAGCGATTTGAGGCCGTAATATATTTTCTGATGCATAATTTGGGATAATATGGGATCACAGGTCTGCCGCCTCTGCTATGAGTTCAGCGATATCCTTTACCCTGACGTCTTTTTCCTTTTCGAAGTGCTTCACACCATCAGTTAACATGGTGTTGCAAAACGGACAGCCCGTAGCAATTACCTCAGGGTTCTGAGAGAGAGCATCTTCAGTACGTTCAACATTGATCTCCCTGTTGCCGGGCTCAGCTTCTTTAAACATCTGGGCACCGCCCGCTCCGCAGCACAATCCATTGGCCTTGCAACGTTTCATCTCAACGAGCTCGGCATCCAGTTTTGACAAGAGTTCACGCGGCACCTCATAGACACCGTTCGCACGACCGAGGTAACAGGGATCGTGATAGGTGATTTTTCGCCCTTTGTAATCACCGCCTCCCTGTATCGACAATTTACCGATGGCGAAGAGTTCGTTGATGAGTTGTGTGTGATGCAACACTTCGTATTCGCCTCCCAGTTCGGGGTATTCATTGCGGAGGGTATTGAAGCAATGCGGACATGCCGTCACAATTCTTTTCACGCCGTAAGCATTCAGCACCTGAATGTTGGACATGGCCTGCATCTGGAATAAAAATTCATGTCCTGCTCTTTTGGCGGGATCACCGGTGCATGATTCCTCTGTGCCCAGAACGGCAAAGCGGACTCCGCAATGTTGCAGGATGCGGGCCACAGCCTTGGTGATTTTTCTCGCGCGGTCGTCGAAACTACCGGCACAGCCTACCCAGAAAAGAATTTCAGGTTCTTCACCACTGGCCATATAATCGGCCATGGTTCGAATGTTCAGCATCTCGCTCATTGTATCTGATTAATCCTCTTTCTTAAAAATCTGAATTTTCATTTCAGCCTCCACAAAGTCGGTGAAATGCCCTTCGTATCTGGTTGCACGAACCAGATGATTATCTATCCAGTGGTAATTGCCTCCCCGTGGTTTACCGAAAATGATTCCGTGATACAGAAAACCATGTTCGTGAAGCCAGGCTTCGGTTACTGCGCGATGTGCCTCGGTCCGGGAAGTGAAAAAGTAAATGATATGACCTTCATTGTACCACTGATTACATTTTACGAGGGCATCTTCGAAAACTTTGGCAGTGACCATGCGCTCGGGTTCTTCATTAGGGATGTCTTCACAGATGGTTCCATCGATGTCGATCAGAAAATTCTTCACCCCCTCCGGGAGTATCGGACTGATAAGCTTTCCGCCCACCTGTGCCGTCAATAACTTATTATCTCCTTGCTCCATGGGATTGCCTTATTCCGTCCATTTCATTCTGTCCGCAGCACTGAAAGCCCACGGCGCACCATTGTTCTCGATGTTGTTGAACATTACGGTTATACTCTCCGGAGATTTTGATTCTTCCATGATGAGATAACGCCTCAGATCGATGATAATTCCGAGGGGATCGATGTTTACAGGGCAGGCATTGGTACATGCGTTGCAGCTTGTACATGCCCAGATTTCCTCTTCAGTAATGTAATCGCGGAGAAGAGATTTGCCATCCGCCTCAAGTCCGGCGTCAAGTCTTTTACCCACTTCTTCCATTCGATCCCGGGTATCCATCATGATCTTGCGCGGACTCAGCAATTTGCCGGTCAGGTTGGCCGGACATACCGAGCTGCACCTTCCGCACTCTGTGCACGAATAGGCGTCCATGAGTTGCTTCCATGTGAGGTCAGTAATGTCGCGGGCACCGAATTTTTCCGGAGTGGCTTCTGCCGGCGCCGCAGCATAGGGATCGGCATTGGGATCGAGCATCAGCTTAACCTCTCTGGTAACGCTGGAAAGGTTACTCAGTCTGCCGGCCTCATCCAGTTTTGAATAATAGGTATTCGGAAAGGCGAGGATGATGTGGAGGTGTTTCGAATAGGTCACATACACCATGAATGCCAGAATTCCGATAATGTGATACCACCAGAATATGCGCTCGGCCATGATGAGCGATGACTCAGAAAGTCCGTCGTAAACCGGCACAAGAAATTTGCTCACGGGAAACGAACCCGCTTCGAGGTAATGAGCAGAGTGCATTTGCTGTAGCAGATAGTCACAGGCGTTCATACTCAGGAATGCGGTCATCAATGTGATTTCGGCAATGAGGATGATGTTGGCATCACTCTTCGGCCAGCTGGTCATTTCACGCATATGAAAGCGCTTCAGCTTAAGTACATTTCTTCTCGCCAGAAAAACCACACATGCAACGAGAACAAGAAGAGCAAGCACTTCAAACGTACCAATCAACAGATCGTAGAATCCGCCCATGAAAGCGAACACACGGTGAGTTCCGGCCAGACCGTCGATGATGATCTCGAGGAGTTCGATGTTAATGATGATGAAACCGACGTAGATGAAAAAGTGCATGATGGCAGGTACGAGTCTGGTCGTCATTTTAGACTGACCCAAGGCTACCCTGATCATGGTGTTCAGCCTTTGAGACGAAGATCCGCCGGGGTTGTAATCGCGGCCCAGCAGAATATTCCGGCGTACAAAAATGAATCTCTTGTATGCCAGATAACCGGCTGCTGCCAGCAGCACAACAAATATCAATTGTGGAATAAACGCCATAGTATGGTTTTAAAACTCCCTGAGGAAAGCACAAACATAAGAACCGGAAAGCACTGGATTATTAACAAACCGCCACAAAGAGAAACGGTTTTCAGAGAACGGAGATAAAGATTTTAAGGACCCGTCAGGCAGGCGCAAATGGGGGCTGTCCTTCTTATTTACCGTCGGACTTTTCCTGCTTCATGGCTCTGTCAATCTCTTCCCGTATAACCCTGAGTTGCTCTTTGGAAAATTCGTCGGAGCTTTTGCGGTTGATCAGGGCGAAATTCACATATCTGCCCGGATGAGCCTTCATATCGTCCAGCAGTTTATCGAGACTCACCGAGGCATTGACAAGCTGTGTGTGCAATGAGTCGTTATTGATCAGCAATCCCAGACTTCCCTGGCCGCTGTTTATTTTGGTCATGATATCGCTGAACTGCCCCATGGCTGATTCTGTCTTGCGGATAGTGCCCGCCAGCTGCGAGCGTGAGAGAGAGTCAGTGATATTTTTAATGTTTTGGACAGCTGCGGTTATAGTTTCATTATTGTTCTTCAGATTTGTAGTAATGCTCTCTACGTTGCTGAATATACCGTTGAGCTTTCCGCGGTTTTCAGTCATCAGCAAACTCAGTTGCTCCGATGTGCTTTCGAAGTTGCTTACCGTGCGCTGAAGGCTCTCAAATACCATGGGCAGTCCCTGCGCCGCGGTATCTGCAAATACTTTGTTCAGGTTGGTCACCACTTTGTCCACGCCAGTGATCAGATCCTGTGTCTTCTGTTTCAGTGGCTCGAATTCTTTTTGAAGCGTTTTGGTGAAGTCTTCCTTGACGGTGCCGACAAGTGTGTCACCATCCATGGCCATCACGGTGCTGTCTCCCAATAACAGTCTGACTGCCTTGCCTCCAAAGAAGTCGGGAGAGTAGATTTCAAAGCGGGTATCGCGCGGGATGTTCAGGTTGTTATCGGTGAGGAGCATTTCAACCACGATCTTGCCATCACCTTTTTCGCTGAGTCCCACCTTGCTGACAAGACCAATCTTGTAGCCGTTCAGAATTACCGGGTTGGAACCGGTGAGCCCCATAGCATCATCATATACTGAGTAGTAGGTCTGCTGGCGGCTGAAAAGGTTGATGCCTTTCAGATAGCTGACCCCAAAGTAGAGAAGCGCGATAACTACGATCACGACCACGCCTATGATGAACTCGCGGTTGATTTTCATGCTTATTTTTCTGTTTTGGCGAGGGCCGCGCTCAGCTCAATCTTCTTTCCGTTTTCAAAGGCAACCACAAAAGCATCCTTGAACCCCATTTCACGCAGTATGACCTGATTCTGCTTGGCCTCGGTGTAACCAGGGCTGGAACCGGCCATGTACTTGTAAACGCCGTTGCTAAGGTATTCATCAACCTTTTGTATTCCTTTGAACTCAGGCGCAGACTTATCCAAAGGTTTTGCAGATGCTACGATCTGAACCTGGTACCTGATACCTGAAGTCACGTCAGTGTAAACAATTCCCTTTGCAGGCTGAGGCTTCGCAGGTGGAGTATTACCTACAGGCTGTGCAGGAACCGGAGCCGGTTTCTGATCAGTTGTTTTCGGAGCTTTCTCCGACTTTTCCTTGTACTCCTTAAAGGCCCTGAAGATGGCGCTTGCCATGTATGTCCGGCCATCTTCGGTCATGAGGAAATCCTCTTCCTCCACATGGGTTATGAAACCCAACTCTACCAGTAAACTGGGCATATTGGTGTAGGAGATCACCTGAAATCCTGCCTGTTTTACACCCCTGTCCTTGCGTCCGACTCTGGTTCTGAACTGATCCTGAATGTTTTTGGCGAGATGGATACTCTGGTCGAGATAGGCATTTTCCCGCATACTCATGATTACATATGTGTCGGGATCATTAGGGTCAAAGCTCGGATAATCAGCTTCATGGTTCTTTTCGAGAAAGATTGATGCATTCTCGCGCATAGCAGTCTTCAGACTCTCTTCGGTCTTATGCAGCCCCATCACAAAGGTCTCGGAACCGTATGCCTGCTTATTGTCGCTGGCATTGCAGTGAATGGAGATAAAAAGATCAGCCTTATTGTTGTTGGCTACATCACAACGTTCTTTCAGGGTAGGGAAGGTGTCTTCCTTGCGCGTGTAGATCACTTCAACATTCGGAAATGTCTCTTTGATGTACTTTCCCACTTTGAGAGTTACAGCGAGGGCCACGTCCTTCTCCTTATCCTTGTATCGTCCTGTGCCCAGATTGCCGGGGTCAGTTCCGCCATGACCGGCATCGAGCACCACGGTATAGGTGGTGGACGGAGTCCGGGGGGCGGGGGTGAATGCCGCGGAGAAAATCACCGCGCACACAAGAAACACAGGGATAAATCGTTTGATCTTCCTTTTTTGGTTCGTGTCAGCCTTGCTTTCCCGAGCCCTATCTCTTCCGAAATGCATAGTTTTGACGGTTTTTTCCATCATCAGCAACAAATTTACCCCCGGGCCTGAAGGCATGCAGCGAGCAATCCGACGAATTTTCACAGCGTTTCTGTTGATAATGGGTATGACGGCCATCGCACAAACCGGGCCCGATTCACTCATTGTCAACGGAATTCCATCGGATTCTATTGCAGACTCCAGCGCGGAAATTGAATATCCGGTCTATACCGATGCGGCAGACAGCACGATTATGGACGTGGAAAATGAGGTTGTTTATCTCTACCGGGATGCCGTGGTCAGGTATGGCGAGATGGAACTGACGGCCGCATACATAGAATTTAATTTTCGGACCATGGTTGTGAAGGCAAGTGGGGTCCGCGACAGCACCGGAGCTTATACAGGCAGGCCAAGATTTCGCGACGGAGATACTGAGTTCGAAGAAGACAGCCTGCTTTACAATTTCAAAACAAAAGAGGGAATTACCTACTACGCGCGCACTCAGGAGGGCGATGCCTGGCTCATTGCAGCGAAGAGCAAGCTTCACAAGAACTCATGGGTGCATATTCAGAATGGTATGTTCACTACGTGCGACCGCGAGAAACCTCATTATCACTTCAGGCTGACCAAAGCCATCGTGGTTCCGGATGACAAAGTGGTGAGCGGACCTCTCTACATGAAGCTCGGCAAGATTCCGACGCCCCTGGCTTTGCCCTTTGGGTTCTTTCCGAATAAGCGGGAAAGTACCCATGGGATCTTATTACCGGGATATGGAAACGCTGACAGAAAGGGTTATTTTCTGCAGAACCTGGGGTACTACGTACCGGTTTCAGAACACCTGGATACCAAGTTGCTGTTTGATATTTATACAAGGGGCAGCTGGAGCGTAAGGAATATTACGGGATACAAGAAACTATATCAATACAACGGATCGTTCAATGTTTCCCGGACTCAGAATGTGAACGGTATTCCGGAGCTTAGCGGTTATACGAAGCGCACAGATTTCAATGTGCAGTGGACACACGCTCAGGATCCGAGGGCACGTCCCAATTCGCGATTCAACGCCAGCGTAAATCTGGGTACATCAACCAACTTCAGAAACAATATCAATACTTCCCAGCAGGACTTCCTTTCCAGTACATTCGGAAGTAACCTGCAATGGAGCCGCAGCTTTTACGGCAAACCATACAGCATCGCGGTGAATGCTCGTCATGCCCAGAATACCCAGACAAAGAATGTGGATGTCTTGCTACCCTCATTTACCTTCAACTTAAGCAGGATTAACCTGCCCATCTTTGATGGTAATCCTGAAAAGGGTAAAGCCGCGCCCCGGTGGATTAGTCCCATCGGCGTGAATGCCACTGCCGTTTTCGAGAATTCTGTCAATGCCGGCGATAGCCTTTACTACTGGGCTAACGCCTCGAACCTGCTGAGCAGGGCAAAGAATGGTATCCGCATCAATGGAAGTGCGAGCACCTCCATGAAGCTGTTCGGAGGCATTGTCACCGCCAATCCGAATTTCAATTATTCCGAATTTATCTCGTTCAAATACCTCGAGAAGTCCCTTGATCCAGAAACCAATGAGGTGGTGACAGATACACTCCCCGGAATCATCACAGCCAGGAACTGGAATGCTTCCATCGCAGCCAATACTCGTCTCTACGGAACATTCAATTTCAGAAATTCATCATACCTGAAAGCACTGAGGCATGTGCTGAATCCTTCTGTTGGCGCCTCCTATTCTCCTTTTGCCACCACTCAGCGCTTCGGATTTTATGGATCTGATGGATCTTTTATAGGGTACAGCAGGTTTGACGTTGCCCGTTTCAGACCTTCAGAAAGTCTGGAGGCAGCGAATATCAATTTCTCTCTCAATCAGAATTTTGAGGCGAAGGTGGCTGACCGATCGCAACCGGATAAGAAAAATGC
>JBEAZL010000222.1:0-8121 GCA_041170085.1 Bacteroidota bacterium | reverse complement strand
CCAAAACACCACGTAAAACTGGGTGCATCGGTCCAGGTGGCAAGATTTCCGGAACTATCAAAAATCTCCCACTTCTGACAGCCCTGCACAGGTGCATCGATTGATATATCAATGAATTCATAACAACACATGCCCAGATCCTGAATCATGAATTGTCCATCCGGTGTGCAATTTCCTCCACAGTCCGTCTGGACCATCTGACACATGGTCTGTGTCTGAATGGTTCCATCGGTTAGTACACAGCATGCCGTGTAACATACCTGGTGCATTCCGGGCGTATTAAAACACCATGTGAGGGTAGTTGTGCCAGTGGCCACCACAACCCCGTCTATGTTCCACTCGGCACAGAATGTAGCGTCAGCCGTGGCCGGAAATGCTGTGAATACATAGCAGCAATTACCTGCATCGAGAACGCTGAAATTGGGATTAAGCTGACATGGTTCCGGCTGGGCACATGGGTTATCGGTAGATGAGACACCATCCGGAGTGAATCCGGGATCGAGCTGAGAAAAATCCATATTCACATCGTGGATACCATGGAAGTATGGCGTCAATTGCTGTGGGACCAGCGACAGATCAGTGTGCAGGCATGGATTCAGACCATTGTTATCGATTTCAAAGATTTCTGTCTCAAAAAGGTTATTGTCAAGATGCGGCGCCACGAGTGTGTATCCGGTGCCATTCGAATTGATTCTGGCCATTTTCGGATAAACAATACGAGCCTGTTGACCTGCACTGAACGCGTCGAAGATGGAAGTTGAAATAAAGTAATTGGCAGACGGAACCGGATACATTTCATCCCAGATCACGGCAGGTGCGTTTCTGTCAAATTCAACTGCGAATGGAAATGAACCATCGATGTTGGTCGTAGTTCCGGAAAATGATGCATTGCGGATATAACCTGCGACAACGTAAGAAGACTGATTCTGAGAATCCATGATCCTGAATCCCGCAATATTCGCATATCCTAAAGAAGAAAACACCTCGAATGACTTGGGAACATTGAGTATTCCTGTGGCAACATCCCAGACATTCACACCAAAATGGTGAATGATTGAATAGTTGGCCAGCTGGTAAACTTCATTCGTTGCCGGATCGTAAAGCGCATCAGCGCCAACACTGTAATGACCAATGGCACTCTGAGGATTATCCTCAATGGCATTCAGCCAAAGAATATTTCCGCTGTAGTCAAACATCGCTGCCATCACCACCTGATCATGAAAATTGTTGGCAGGGTTTCCTGTTGAGGATCCGCCAACAAAATATCCTGTTCCGGGTACTTCAATTCCATGAGAGGCCATATCCCAGTCCTGGGCTCCACCTGGATTCGCATCGAGGAATCGCTGCCATTGGGTGTTCAGACCTGGGTCAAGTTTGATGATCCATGACTGCTTGGGTGCAGCATTTCCATATCCCTGCGCTGCAAAACCCGTTACAATATAACCCGGTGAAGGATCAGAAGAAGCCGGAGAAATATGTAATGCAGGTGTATGACCAGAGTATGAGACATTGTTTAGCACGGTCTGGTTGAGGAGATTAAAGTTCGCATCCAGTTCAGCGATCCAACCTCTGTCCAAACCATCTGTGAAAGAAATCACACCACAAATCACATATCCCCCGGAAAGAGAAGGAGCAATGTGAAACACACGCTCATGGTTCGGTGTGTTCAGTATTTGCTCAGCTACCACGGCTCCTGAAGCATCAGTTTCCATTACATGAACATCCAGAGATGATCGCTGAATGGTTTCAGCCGTTACTGTATGGCTGTGATCAAGTACACTTTCCGTGACCGAGAAGTGATCCTTGTCAAAAGCATGCAGAATGGTGTTCTGAAATTGACCTCGTGCAACTGGCGTGCACAAAAAGATGATGGCTGCGGCCAGAGCCAGCCAGCACCGGTACGTGCGGTTGATCATGTTGATGTGGAATTTGGTTAAGACTTTCATTTTAATGGCTGCAAAGTCTCCCCATCGCGCACGCACTTCTTTGGAAATTGAGAATTCGGTTGGAAAGAACCGGAAAAGCGGTACAGAATTTTTGTATTCGGTCAGGGGACCAACGCGCACAAAAAAACCCCCTGACTCCTCAGCCAGGGGGCAACCAATTAACCATTACCCTATTGCACCGTCAGTGCAATGCGTAACCCACTCTACTTAACTTTTACTTCGATAGCGTTCTCTTCTTTCGCTTCCACTGTCTTTGGCAGGGTAACCCTGAGCACGCCATTCGTATAATCCGCTTCAATTGCATTAGCGTTCACCACTTCAGGCAACCTGAAGCTTCGCGAGAAAGAACTGTAGCTCCACTCTCTTCTCGAGTACTTTTCTCCTGTCTCGTGCGCAGAAACATTCTTCTCGCATGATACCGTCAGCGTGTTGTCCTTCACGTTCAGCCTGAAATCGCCTTTGTCGTATCCGGGTACGGCAAACTCAATCTCGAATGTCTTTTCCGTTTCCTTCACATTCACCGCCGGCATATTTCCCCAGCGCGACTGGCGGGGTGAGCAGTATGCATTCCTGGTGTGCATGTCATCAAAATTTCTCAGCATTGCTGAGTGTGTTGGCCATCCGTACTTCATAAGTCTCATTTTTTTATCGATTTATTTGTTTTTCTCCCAGCATCTCAATAGGGATACCATTCAGGAAAGCTGGTCATTTCTGCAGAAAATGGTCTATTCTGTATGTCATTTTGGCATCATACACCGTAATTTGGTGTCATTTTGTCCTCATTTCAGGGGGCCGGGTGATGTAGTTTTGCCGGGTGAGATTCGAACTTCAACACACAGATAAGGCTTCCAAAGCCAGAGCCGGGAAGATTGAGACAGGACATGGGATCATTGAAACGCCCATATTCATGCCCGTGGGTACCGTAGGTACGGTAAAAGCCATTACCCAGCAGGATCTGGAGCACGATACCAGGGCACAGATCATTCTGGGAAACACTTATCACCTGTACCTCCGTCCGGGAACATCCATACTGCGGGAGGCCGGGGGCCTGCATAAATTCAATGGATGGACTCGACCTATTCTCACTGACAGCGGCGGATACCAGGTTTACTCACTTTCAGATAACCGCAAAATCAAAGAAGAAGGTGTGACGTTTAAGTCGCACATCGATGGTTCATCCCATTTCTTCTCGCCCGAGAATGTAATGGACATTCAGCGCGAGATAGGGGCAGATATCATTATGGCTTTCGACGAATGTCCTCCGCACCCGTGTGAAGAGAAGTACGCGCGCGATAGCATGCATATGACACACCGGTGGCTGGACAGATGTGTAGCCCGACTGAAAGAAACTGAACCCCTGTACGGATATGAGCAGACACTTTTCCCCATTGTTCAGGGAAGCGTTTACCGCGACCTGCGCAGGGAATCTGCCTATAAAGCTGCAGAGGCAGGCACGGCCGGAAATGCCATCGGAGGATTATCGGTAGGTGAACCACATGAAGTCATGTATGAAATGACAGAACTGGTCTGTGACATTCTTCCATCCGATAAGCCTCGTTATCTTATGGGAGTGGGAACCCCTGTCAACATTCTGGAATGTATCGCCCTTGGCATTGATATGTTTGATTGTGTCATGCCCACCCGCAATGCACGCAATGGACAACTGTTTACATGGAACGGAATCATGAATATGCGCAACCAGAAATGGGAACGCGACTTTTCACCGCTCGATGAGTCGGGAAGCAGTTTTGTAGACTCGTTATACTCCAAAGCTTATGTGCGCCATTTATTCGCTGCTCAGGAAATTCTCGCTTTGCAGATCGGCACCTTGCACAATCTTGCTTTTTATCTTGACCTTGTGCGCGAAGCCAGAAAACAAATCCAGGAGGGTAACTTCACGCCATGGAAAAATCAAATGGTGAAACAACTGGCGCAACGCCTCTGACGAAAGAATGAAGATTCTCGATCTGTATATCATCCGCAAATTCCTGGGCACCTTCTTCTTTATGATAGGCGCCTTCATGGTCATTGCGGTGGTATTTGATATATCAGAGAATGTGGATGACCTGATTAAAAGCCAGGCATCATTCGGAGAAATTGTGGTGGATTATTACCTGAATTTCTGCTTCTACTTCGCGAATCTGCTCAGTTCATTTATCATTTTCCTCACCATCATCTGGTTTACGAGTCAGCTCGCACAGCGAAGCGAAATTGTAGCGGTGCTGAGCGGTGGTGTCAGCTTCAGACGCTTCATACAGCCCTATTTCATCGCCGCCTCGATTCTGGTTGCGATGTCACTTCTGTTGTCGCATTACATCGTGCCACATGCCAACAGAGGCAAATACGATTTTGAAATCACATACCTCAAAGGCGCACTCACCTTAGGTGACAAAAATCTGCACCGCGAAATTTCTCCGGGCACTATCGCCTACTTCAGGGATATGAACCTCGAGAAAAACATCGGGTATCACTTCTCACTGGAACGCTGGGAGAACAATGCGCTCACCTGGAAACTGGTGTCACAAAGCGCTGTCTGGCATCCGGATTCAGGAATGTGGACCATCAACCGTCCTCAGATCAGGGAGTTTCTTCCTGATGGAACAGAAAGACTGCGCATACAGGAAAAACTGGATACCATCATTGACCTCACCCCGGAGGATTTTGCACCCCGCTCAGAGATTGTTGCAGCCATGACATGGAACGAGCTCAATGAATTCGCTGAAGAACAAAGGCGGAATGGATCGGGCAGAATTGCTTTCATCGAAATTGAGAAATACAGCAGAACTTCAAATGCCTTCTCCATATTCGTGCTTACGCTCATTGGCGTATCCATATCTGCACGCAAGACACGCGGAGGTACCGGTGTTCACCTTTTAATTGCGGTAGTTGTCGGGTTTCTGTTTGTGTTCATTTCGAGAATTACCACGGTTGCCGCCACAAATGTTGGCTTCCCTGCATCTCTTGCAGTATGGGTTCCCAATTTCCTTTTCATTTTCGTTGGATTGTATTTCTACCGCAAGGCACAGAAATAATCGCCCTTAAAGCCAACCCGACCATGTGAACATGCCGGGAAACAAGGAACGAAGTTCCTTCTCCTCGCGGAAGAGTCCGTAACAAGATGATCCGCTTCCGGACATTGATGCATAGACGGCACCATGATCTGTCAACACATCCCGCACTTTTCTGATGTCCGGAAACTCCTCGAATACAGGAGTTTCGAAGTCATTGATCACAACACCCTGCCATTGTTCCAGGGGCAATGCAGAAAGCTCTTTCAGATTATATGCGGCGGGCTTAGGTACGATCTTCGAATAAGCCCATGGGGTACTCACATGGATTCCCGGGTGAACAAGTACAAGAAAAAGTCCGCTCAGATTTACATCGGATTCTTCCATTATCTCTCCCCTTCCACTCACAAATGAAGGTTTAGATTCAATGAAAAAAGGACAATCACTGCCCAACTGCGCTGACAATTCCTTTGCTTCATCGATTGATAGATGAAGTGCAAACAGCTCTGTGAGCGCCCTGATCATATATGCGCCATCTGCTGAACCACCACCAAGACCGGCACCCATGGGTATATGCTTGAACAACACGGCATCCACGCCGGGTATTTGGTACTTCTGGCTTATCAGCTGGTATGCTTTGTAAACGAGATTATTTTCAATGTCACCGGCCACATCCATTCCCTTCAGTTGAAGATTCAAGCCCAGATTTTTTGAGGGAACAACCTCAAGAATATCGGTGAGGGGCAATGGATAGAAAACACTTTCCAGATTATGAAATCCGTCAGCGCGTTTTGAAACAACACTGAGTCCCAGATTGATCTTGGCCGGTGGAAAAACGATCATGACTATTGCATATAACCAAGCGCCTTGAGTCGCTTGACGTTGGATCTCCATCCCTCGTCTACCTTCACGAAGGTTTTGAGAAAGACCTGTTTGCCTACGAAGCTCTCAATGTCTTTTCTGGCCATGGTTCCGACACGCTTGAGCATAGATCCCTTGTGACCGATGAGAATGCTCTTCTGAGAGTCTCTCTCGCAATAGATAACCACTTCAATGCGCACAATATCACCTTCATCCTTGTATGACTCCACTTCCACTTCCGTGCTGTATGGAATTTCGCGGTCGTACACCATGAAGATCTTTTCGCGAATGATTTCAGAAACAAAGAACCTCATCGAGCGATCCGATAACTCATCCTTCGGAAAGTATGGCGGACTCTCGGGAAGTTCCTTCATGATCTCGTTAACAATATCCTTCGTGTATATCTCATGGAGCGCCGAAGCGGGCAATACGCGGGCGCCCGGCAGTTGCTGAGACCAGTACTCAAAATGAGGTGTCATGCCTTCGGTTCCAAGGAGATCCATCTTGTTGAGGATCACAAATACAGGAACCGTCAGTTTCTTAATCTTTTCAAGAGTCGGCTGATGGATTTCTTCTTTCGATGTCACATCTACCACAAATAGCAACAAATCCGCATCTGCAAAAGCTGAATTCGCGCTTTGCAGCATACCCTCCTGAAGCTTATATTTTGGATTCAGTACTCCGGGTGTATCACTGTAAACAATCTGAAAGTCGTCGCCATTCCAGATACCCATGATCCGGTGCCTTGTGGTTTGGGCCTTTGGCGTAACAATACTGAGCTTTTGCCCCATGAGGGCATTCATGAGGGTTGACTTACCCACATTGGGGTTACCCACGATGTTCACGAATCCCGCTTTGTGCGCCACTTTGATCGATTGTTGATTATTCCTGAATGAGAAAGTAAAATTACGCTATATTTGCACGCCTTTTCAGGAAAGGGTTAAGGCAAATTTTGATAGTGCGGGGTGGAGCAGATGGTAGCTCGTCGGGCTCATAACCCGAAGGCCGTAGGTTCGAGTCCTACCCCCGCTACCAACAAGGGACATCTAACGGTGTCCCTTTTTCATGCAGCCCGGGCGAATTCTGATCCCAGCATCCTAATTTTGCCCCGAAACCTTAGGTGGTTGCAAGAATGTAGTCATGGCCCCGTGGTACAATGGATAGAACGAAGGATTCCGGTTCCTTAGATGGGGGTTCGATTCCCTCCGGGGCTACATTATCAGAGTGAGTGTGGAGAGTGAGAGCGCAAGGGGAAAGCGGAGAGTGAGTGTGGAGAAATTGAGATAGCCGCAGGAGTTAACACAGAGGTTATCAATCAACCTCTGTTTTCAAAGATACGGGCATGTATATTAGCCCTATGAACTCCGGAAAGAAAGCACAGAATGCCTGGGCATTTTATGATTGGGCAAATTCAACTTACAACCTGGTCATCGGTACAGCCATCTTTCCGATTTTCTATTCAGCCGTTACTACTGACAAGTCTGTAACTCCCCACAACGACATGGTCAGTTTCATGGGCTTTAACCTTAAGAACACGGAATTGTTGAGTTATGCTCTGGCCTTCGGTATGGCCATCGTTTGCATCCTTTCCCCTACTCTGTCCGGTATTGCCGACTATCTCGGCAGAAAAAAAACATTCCTTCAGGCCTTCTGCTATCTCGGTGCCGGAGCATGTGCGTCTTTGTTCTTCTTTGATACTTCGCATCTTGAGTGGAGCATGGTCAGTGTAATTCTGGCTTGTATCGGATTCTGGTGCAGCTACGCTTTCTCGAATTCATTCCTTCCGGAGATCGCCTCCGTGGATGAGCAGGATAAGCTGAGTGCGAAAGGATATTCACTTGGATATACTGGAAGTGTTCTACTGCTGGTGATAAATCTTGTGATGCTGCAGGTTCTTGATATAGATGTTCGCTGGTGCTTCGTTTCCGTAGCTATATGGTGGGCAGGCTTCGCTCAGTACACATTCTTTCACCTCAGGGAAAAGAAGAGCGGAAATAAATTTCACGGACAAATTGTGCGCAACGGATTCAGAGAATTGAACAAAGTCTGGACTGAAATGAAACAGACTAAACGACTTAAATCTTATTTGCTCGCTTTCTGGGTTTTCAGCATGGGTGTACAAACCATCATGCAAATGGCTTCGCTCTTCGGAACAAAGGAAATAGTTCGCGTGGATGAAAATGGAGCCTCTGTTGTAGGTCTTGCAGATGGACAGCTCATCACCGCAGTTCTGCTGGTTCAGTTGATTGCTATTCCGGGTGCTATGACCTTTTCGTTTGCCTCCCGCAAACTGGGTAATCTGAACA
>JBEAZL010000221.1:0-3680 GCA_041170085.1 Bacteroidota bacterium | reverse complement strand
GCGGCTCATTTTGAAGGATCGGAAATATTATGTCTCAGATAGAAGTTCTGCTGCCCAAAATGGGCGAAAGTGTTGCCGAAGCTACCATCATCAAGTGGGTTAAGCGGGAAGGCGATGCCGTGAAGGCCGACGAACCTATAATCGAAATCGCCACAGACAAGGTGGACAGCGAGGTTCCTGCACCTGAAGATGGTGTGCTGGTGAAGTGTCTCGTGAATGAAGGAGAAGTAGTGCAGGTCGGCCGACCTATAGCCATTATATCTACAGGTGCAGGTGAGGCCGTTGCCACGGCAGCCCCGGTGACCCCGGTGACCCCGGTGCCTGCAGCACCTGCCCCTGCCCCTGCCCAGGTGCCTTCGGCACCAGCCGCGGTAGTTCATACAGAAATACCACGCGAGAGCGGAAGCGGAAAGTTCTTCTCTCCGCTGGTGCGAAATATCGCCAAAGCTGAAGGGATCTCTGCTTCAGAGCTTGAATCCCTCCCGGGTTCGGGTGTCGGTGGTCGTGTCACCAAGGAAGATGTCATGGCTTATCTCGCAGCACGAGCTTCGGGAGCGCCTGCCATTTCACAGCCACAGGTAGCAGCATCTCCGGCGGCTCAGACTCCTGCGCCAACAGTGGTGTCTGCACCTGCGGCACCTTCAGCGGCGCCTGCCAAATCGAAGATTGTGGTGGGACCGAATGACGAGATTATCGAGATGGACAGAATGCGCAAGCTCATTGCCGAGCATATGGTGATGAGCAAGCAGACCTCTCCTCACGTTACTTCTTACGTCGAGGCCGATGTGACGAATATCGTGATGTGGCGCGAGAAAGTGAAGAAGTCTTTCGAACAGAAGCAAAAGACGAAACTCACCTTCACACCGCTCTTCATTGAGGCTCTGGTAAAGGCTATTCAGGATTTCCCGATGATTAACATCTCGGTAGACGGTGACAGGATCATCCGTCGTGCCGACATAAACATCGGAATGGCAGCTGCCCTTCCAAGCGGAAACCTGATCGTACCTGTGATCAGAAATGCAGATCAGTTGAATCTGGTCGGATTGGCCCGTCAGGTAAATGATCTGGCCGATCGTGCACGAAACAATAAACTGCTGCCCGATGAAATTCAGGGCGGTACATATACGCTCACCAATGTGGGCACCTTCGGTAACGTGCTCGGCACACCGATCATCAACCAGCCGCAGGTGGCCATCATGGCCGTGGGAGCAATCAGAAAGAAACCGGCAGTGATTGAAACGCCCGCCGGCGACGCCATAGCCATCCGCCACATGATGTTCCTCTCTCACAGCTACGATCACAGAGTTGTCGATGGTGCTCTCGGGGGAAGCTTCGTGCGCAGGGTGGCCGATTACCTTGAAAACTTCGATGTTAACCGCGAGGTCTGAACATTTAACATAGATCGCCGAAAATGACTTATTTTGGACGAGATTTTGAAAACACCTTAACTTCTAATTCAGTTCAGATGAAACGCATCAGCCTGCTGATTTGCTTTTTTACTGCTTTCTCTACCCTTGCGTTTGCACAGCTTGCGCCTGCTGATTTTACCTCCAAGTTTCTGGAAGCCAATAAGCAGATGGAAGAGAAGTTCTGGAATCAGGCCAGAGAATCCTGGACAGAACTGGTGGGCATGGACAGTACCAATTCCAATGTGAATTACAAGCTGGGATACACCATGCTCCAGATCCCGAACAGCAAGACGGAAGCTCTTGATTACCTGCGGGCTGCTACGGCTAACGAGCTTTCAAAAAAGTACGATCCGTTCGATGCCACTGAACGCAAGGCCCCCATCGAAGCCCTTTACTATCTGGGTTATGCCCAACACCTGAACTATGAGCTGGACGAAGCCATCGCGAGTTTCAAGACTTTCATGCGCAAGGTTTCTGAAAAGCACAACCTCTACAATCTCGCCAAGCACGAGATCCAGATGTGCGAAGAGGCCAAAAATCAGATTGCCAATCCACAGGGATTCATCATCACCAACGTGGGACCGGTAATCAACAAGGAGACCAACGATTTCAGCCCTGTACTCAGTATCGACCAGAGCGCTATGTTCTACACCAGCCGTCGTCTGAGGTCTGATACAACCAACAGTGCCATCACCGATATCGATACAGGTGAGTGGAAGGAGGACGTTTATGTTTCTTACCGCGACCAGCAGGGAAACTGGACTACACCAGAGATTCTGAACCTGAACAGCGATGAGCATGATGCCACATTGTCGGTATCTCCTGACGGACAAACATTGTTCATCTACCGCGACGTGGCCGGCGACGGACAGCTGTATGAGTCAAAACTCATCGGTGAATCATGGAGCGATCCTGTTCTGCTGGGCAGCGACATCAATACTCCCGCATGGGAAACACACGCCACCATTTCCGCAGATGGAAATACACTCTTTTTCGTAAGTAACAGAAGAGGTGGTGAAGGCGGACGCGATATCTACCGCTGTGTGAAAATGCCGAATGGCGACTGGAGCAAAGCACTCAATCTGGGCCCTACACTCAATACGCCGTGGGAAGAGGATAGCCCTTTCCTCACTCCCGACGGTCGTACTCTGTACTTTGCCTCACAGGGTCACAGCAGTATGGGTGGTTTCGATATTTTCTACAGCACACTTGGCGAAGACGGCAACTGGAGCACACCTGTGCACATGGGCTACCCGCTGAATACTGTTGATGATGATGCATTCTTCGTTCCTATGGCCGATGGTCGTACAGCATACTACTCATCAGCCAAAGAAGGTGGATATGGTCTGAAGGACATTTATCACATCGAATTGCCGGAATCAGTGAATGAAAGCAGTCTGGCAGTTCTGAAAGGCTTTGTTATCGCAGAGCCGGGTAAGGATCTTCCGAACGACCTGCGCATCCTGATCACCAACAACAAGACCGGTGAAGTAACTGAATACCGCCCGCGTAAGCGCGACGGTGGATTCGTTGCGATCCTTCAACCTTGTGTCGGATATAAGATCGAGTACATGAAGAACAAGGAGATCTTCCAGGAAGATTATGTGAATGTTCCTTGTGAGTCTTCATACCAGGAGATCCGCAAAGAGGTATTCCTGATGCCTGTTCCGGCAGCGCCTGAAGTTGCTATTGTGGTTGAAAAACCAAAGCGCGAAGAACTTACCTATGATGCACAGAATCCGATCAAGATTCAGTACATCGAAGAACTCGGATTCGCTGAATTCTCAAGGTACTTCGTTTACGACTTCCACGAGTTTGGTGTTGAGGAATCCAAGTTCACTGAATTCATCGGTAACGTGAAAAAGATTATCGATTCCGGTAAAGGAAAAGTAATCATCACCGTAGAGTCAAGCGCTTCTAAAGTTCCTTCATCACGTTTCAAGACAAACCAGGAACTTACCGACTGGCGTAATAAAACTGCCACCAAGCAGATAACCGACGAGTTGAAGAAGTTTGGATTTAGCAGAGGAAAGCAATTCGACTTCGGTGAGGCTCTCAAACTCGTTCAGGGTAAAGAGTACGAGAAGGACCGCGACTCAATGCGCACATACTACGAGCAATACCAGTATATCAAGATTAAAGCTGAGTTGCAGCAACAGCCTTAACGTTGTTGAACACACAGCCTGAAAATAAGAAACCCCTCGGACCTGGTCCGGGGGTTTCTTTTGCTACTTCTGTTGCCTGTGCCATGCACAAACAACCTGCTACTGT
>JBEAZL010000220.1:0-4456 GCA_041170085.1 Bacteroidota bacterium | reverse complement strand
TGATTTCGTTCCTCAGAACGTTCCGCTGAAGCCGGGAGAACACGGTCACTAAATCAAAAAGACTTCGAAGAGGTCCGTATTTTCGCCACGTGCTGAGAATACGGACCTTTTTGTTTTTGCTCGCTGTGCTTCCGCTTACAGGCGCTGCACAGAAAGTGAATTTATCTGATTCACTCAGCAACGCATTTCAGTTAAAGCCAACATTAACCGCCAAGCTCGATACCCGCAACTCCTTTATTACGGGCAATAGTGCTCAGGTAAGAGGTGTGAAGGCCGGGTTGTCTTTTGGCGACAGACTGCAGGTGGGCCTTGGTTATAACTGGCTCAGTACGGATTTCAATCAGATGGTACCTACTCCGGATGGCACCGCTGAAGGCAGGATCTCTTTCTGGTATATCGCCCCGTACATCGATTATGTTTTTTACAGAAAAGGCAACTGGATGGCTGATATACCGGTTCAGCTTGGATTTGGAAGAAGTGCAGTCAATTATACCTGGCAGGGCAACAGCAAGCAGCAGGACAAAGGCGGGTTCATCCTCTACGAACCAACCATGGTTATTGAATATCAGGTATTAGGTCTCA
Source organism: Bacteroidota bacterium (assembly GCA_041170085.1). Lineage (GTDB taxonomy): Bacteria > Bacteroidota > Bacteroidia > Flavobacteriales_D > Sanyastnellaceae > JAWXBG01. The sequence goes on along the minus strand of JBEAZL010000220.1, from coordinate 3,874 downwards.
TTGGAATAGGCGGAGGTCTGGGCTACAGGCTGATGCTGGTCAACAACAGAGAGCTGGATCAGCAATTCACATCACCGGTATATCAGATACGTTTCAGGGTGATTTTCTCTGGTTTAAAGCAGTGGTGGAACGATCAGCAACCGGAAGCTTCAGAATGAATCCAGGTTGAATTCTAGCCCTGCGAGAGGCGATTTCTGACCTCGCTGACTATGTGGGCCACGGCTGGACAGATCAATGAATTGCGGTACGTCAGGTCCATGATCTGAGATATGTTCTTGCGATCTGTATGCGGGTATTCCCGACATGCCCGCGGACGAGCTTCGTATATGCTGCAGTAATTATCTTCTCCCAGAAAGGGACACGGAGAACTGTTGAGCACCCAATCGCCGTCTTCATCTACATGCAGATATGTCTCTGTGAATTGAGAAGGCTTCACGCCCAGATGACTCGAAATGCGATCAATATCCACATTCCGGAAAATGGGACTGGTGGTTTTACAGCAGTTAGCACATTTCAGGCAATCGATGCTTTGAAATGTTTCGTCGTGAAGTTCATGAAAATGATTGTCGAGATTCTTCGGAGGGTTCTTGCCCCAACGTTGAAGCAGTTTCTTGTTTTCCTTTCTGTTGCTGCCGGCTTGCAGCAGCAATTCCCTGTACGACTCTTCCATATCAATGGGGGTCGGAGAATGCGGGATTATTGATGAATTCTGTATCTGTCAGGCATTTCAGGAATGCGATCAGATCGGCTTTAGACTGGTCTGAAAGCTGAAGTCCTCCGCTCGAGAATTTCATGAAAGGATCAATTGTTGGCGAATACACACCACCGCTGTTGTAGTGATCTACAACCTCTTCCAGCGTCTGAAAGCGGCCATCGTGCATATAGGGGCCAGTGAGCTCGATGTTGCGCAGTGAGGGTGTCTTGAACCTGCCCATATCTGCCGCATTGCCTGTTATACCTCCCACACCCAGATCAGTGAATTCCGCATCCAGTCCGTTGTTGTGAAAGAGGTAGTCTGTCATCTGCATGGCTCCGTGTCCATGGCAGTGAAAGCAATCGGCACCAAATTGTCCGCCTGGAACATCTTCCGGACTTCCGCCTTCAGCGAGAAACAATTCAAACCCATGTTCCTCCTCGGGAGTAAATGTGTATTGCCCGATGCGCTGTTTATCGAAGTCAGAATCCGCGCTGATCATGGTCCTGAGAAATGATGCCATGGCTTTGGCAGCTCGATCCTGCGTGATGTCTTCAGTGCCAAAGGCGGCCTTGAACATGGGCGGATAAAGGGGATCATTGCGCAATTCGTTCAATGCATTTTCCCATGTCTCGTCCATTTCAATCGGATTGATCACCGGCTCTATTACCTGATTTTCCAGCGTTATAGCTCGTCCGTCCCAAAAGTAATTGTATGCCCAGCCCAGGTTCACCAGCGCCATACTCTGGCGGGTTCCAACGTCACCGTGAATGCCTGTGCTGAATTGATTAGGATCCGAGAAACCATGCTCGGGCAGGTGACAGGTTCCGCAAGACATCTGATTGTTTCCGCTCAGTTTCTTTTCCCAGAAGAGATACCGTCCCAGTTCTATGCCTTCAACGGTCAGCGGATTGTCTGCCGGAATATCCATGGGAGGAAAGAACGGAGGAATAACCAGATTGTATGGCGTGGCTGAAAACGGAGGCTGCGGATCTTCAGTTTCCTTATCTGGCCTGCATGCAACCACCATCAGCACAAAGCCCACTAACAATATGGTTATTTGCTTTTTCATTAGTCGTCTGTCAAAGGTAAGAAGTCCTTATTCTGAACGAAGTTCCAATCGGTGAGTGTTTTCAGAAAAGCAACAAGATCAGCCTGTTCCTGTTCGCTCAGGTTAAGCCTTCTGATCTTCGGGTCTTTTGCGGGATGATTTTCACCGCCTTCGCTATACAGGCGAATTACTTCTTCCAGACTGTACATAGATCCGTCGTGCATATAGGGTGCTGTTAATTCAATGTTTCGCAGTGTCGGTGTTTTGAACTTCCCGGAATCTGCAGGCAGGTAAGTAACCCGCTCACGACCCGGGTCTTTGTAATGCTTATACAAGCCTACATTGTAAAACCCGAAATCTGTAAACATTGGTGCTCTGTGGCACTCGGAACATGCTGTTCTTTTGGAGAAGAAGAGGTCCTTTCCGCGCTGTTCGGCATCGGACAGCGGAAATTTTTCAGGATTTGAGACGTGTCTGTCGTAATGCGAATCGCCACTGATCATGCTTCTCTGAAAGCAGGCAAGAGCTCTGGTGATTACATACGGATCAATGTTCCTGTCATAGGCCTCCAGACTGAGCTTCTGGAGCAGCTGGTCCTTCTGGAGCAGCTTCGCAATTTCGAGGACATTGAACCCCATTTCTGTGGTATCGTGAATGGGAGCAAGGGCCTGCAGTTCCAATGTCGGAACTCCTCCCTCCATCATAAAGTAAGGGTGCCATGCAAGATTTGCGAGTGTAGGGGCATTTCTCTTTCCGCTTTGTCCTTCTATGCCGGTGCTCACACTTTGTCCGTCAGTAAATGCGCTCGACTGGACATGACATGTGCCGCATGAAGTTTCAAGTGTTCGGGAAAGACGGGTGTCGTAGAACAGACGTCTGCCGAGCTCTATGCGCGCAGCGGAAGGCTGATTGTCGGATGGAATGAACGGTTCTTCGAACCCGGCAGGTATCTTGTATTTGCCGGGTCTGCGAAACGAATTTCCTTCATCGGCGCACGATGCCAGAGCAACGAGCAACACGATGAATACATACCTCATTGAATAATAATTGCGTTCTTGAAATTATTCATGAACCTCGTGGCAAGCTCGATATTACCGCTGGTATGTGTGAGGTAGTCTGTGGCAAGATCAATTTCATCAGACTCACTCTTCAGAATTTTGTCAACCTGAACAATGATCCGGATATCCTTCACCTCACCGGGTTCCAGGCTGAAGGACTGTGTTGCAGGAAGTACCCTGAACATGGGGTCATCGCCGATGTGAAATGCGAAAGGATGCTCAAGCGCAGTGCCTGTACCTGTAGTGTCGGCCATACCTTCAAACTTGGTGAAGATGTAACCGGTATTCCAATGCCAGAACATTCCCTGTGAGCCCTGAACGCTTAGCGGATGACTGTTTGGATATGTAGTGGGATCAACATCCTTGTTATAGGCCTTTGGAATGCCGATATTGAACTCAATTCCTTTCATGTCTCCGCTTTCCATCTCCAATTCAAATGAGGGCTTACCATTGAAATTTACCAAAGCGAAATCACGTATGAGCTCTTTTGAATCATCCTGTCTGACAACCTGCAACATGCTGAAATAACTCATGAAAGTATTTATCTGCATGATGTTGCCGAGTTCATCGTCGTATTGAGAACCTATGATAAAGGGCTGGCCCTTAAAGGTAGCTTCGAAGGTGACGCGGACGCGGCCCGGGCTGGAATTCTCATACTCGCAGGATGTAATAAATACAGTAGCTCCCAGAATCAGAATAACCGACCAGAATTTCAGAAAAGAGTACTTCATTTTCATGATACGTAAAGGTACATGGTATAACCGTTATACACGCTGATTGTTGTCATTCCCTACCGCTACATTTGCCTATGACCCCGAAAAAGAACATCGCTCTGGTAGACAAGGCATACCGCCTGGAGAAATTTCCGGGTAAGGGTGGATGGACTTACGCGAGAATTCCTGAGATACTGCAGGACAAGCACTCTCCTTTCGGGTGGGTAAGGGTAAAAGGAAGTATTGATGACGTTGAATTCAGCAGTTATCACCTGATGCCCATGGGCAATGGCCAGCTGTTTCTGCCTGTTAAGGCTGACATTCGAAAGAAGATTGGCAAGAAGGAAGGGGACTGGAT
>JBEAZL010000219.1:0-13812 GCA_041170085.1 Bacteroidota bacterium | reverse complement strand
TCAGAGGTGCGCGTACAGGATCTACCTGGGTATACATTGATGGTATCAAGGTTCGCGGTTCTACCAACCTTCCTAAATCAGCGATCGAAGAAATTTCGGTAATCACCGGTGGTGTGCCTGCGAATATTGGTGACGCGACAGGTGGTGTAATCAACATCTCGCTGCGTAACACTTCGGCTCAATACACCGGAGGCGTTGAATTCATCACGTCAGGCTTTAAGTCGGGTGAAACAGGTGTTGGTCTTGACCGCTATGGTTACAACCTTCTCGAGGGATCTATTTCTGGTCCGCTTCTCATGAAGAAAAATGCTGAAGGCAAGAAGACAACACCACTTCTCGGATTCTTCCTTTCTGGTAACTTCACTGATATTCTCGATCCTGCTCCTGCTTTTGGCGGAACAGTTCGCATGAAGGATGACGCCCGTGCTGCTATCCTCGCCAATCCTCTCCGTCAGAACGTAGAGGCTGATGGCGATATTAATGGTGCCGTTTATAACGCAGACTTCCTCACAGCCGAGAATTTCGAAACAACTCCAACCCGTCTGAATGCCCGTTCACGTGAAGCAAATCTTGTTGCCAAGATTGACGTGAACACTTCAGAAACCATGACCCTCTCATTCGGTGGTACCGCTGCCGTGAACAAGCGTCATGACTGGGGTCGTGGTAACAGCCTTATGAACTGGGAGAACAACCAGGACGCTCTCGACCTCGACTGGAGGGCGTATGTGAAGTTCAGCCAGCGTTTCAAGAACTCAACTGAAGAGGGTGATGGTAGTGCTGCTTCTAACCTGAAGAACGTATTCTACTCTGTAATGGTAGACTACAGCAAGACTTACGACCTTCGTCAGGACGACACCCATAAGGATGACCTCTTTAAGTATGGTCACGTAGGTTACTTCGATATCTGGAGAGGAAATACATATGGATTCAATGGTTCATATTTCCGTCAGACAGGTATCCAGACCCTCGCTGTAGATTATACTCCTTCTCCTTACAATCCTGAATTGGCTGCTATTACCAGCCAGTATTTCAATCTGTTTGGAGTTAATGAAGACATCACGGCACTTTATTATGATGAAGCCACCGGACAATATATCAGCGACCCTACGCAACTCTTTATCGATCAGGGAACCAGCTTCCTGGTTGCTGATGATCCATACGCATCATTCACCAACATTCAGGGTGGAAACGGTCTGATTAACGGTGATGGAGTTCCTGGTACCTACGGATTGTGGGGTTACTACGGTTCTCAGAACAACAACTACAGCGTTGGTAACACAGGCCAGTTCCGTGTTACAGCCAATGGTTCTGCCGATATCGGTGACCATGCTGTACAAATCGGTTTCGAATACGAGCAGCGCAGAGATGCTGCCTATGCCGTTGCACCTATCGGTCTGTGGCAGTTGGCTCGTCTGTATGCGAACTCTCATACCAAGGAGATCGACTATAACGCAGATTCTACCCAGGTTAACATTGGTTCTGATTTCTATTTTTACTGGCCACAGCTCGTGGGTAATGGTCAGTTCCAGTTCGACTATAACCTGCGTGAGGCGCTGGGTCTGAATCCAAATGGAAATGACTATATCAACGTAGACAACCTTGACCCGGAGTTCCTGACCATCGATATGTTCGGTGCTGAAGACCTCCTGAACCAGGGTAACAACGTGGTGACATATTTCGGATATGACCACCATGGTAACAAGCTTTCACGCAAGCCGACCATTGATGACTTCTTCAATGAGACAGTAGAAGTGGGAGGTAATCGATACTATACCCGTCCAGTAGGTGCATTTGAACCTATCTACACTTCTGGTTACATCATGGATAAGTTCGCTTTCGATGACCTTATCTTCAACCTGGGTCTTCGTGTTGACCGCTTCGATGCCAACCAGCCAGTTCCAAAGGATCCTTATGTAATCAGTGAGGCCTTCACTGCCGGTGAGGTAGATTTCAGCGACTTCAATACAACACGTCCTTCCAACATCGGAGATGACTTCGTAGTGTATGTGAATGACATTGATGATCCGACAGCTATCGCCGGTTACCGTGACGGAGATGTATGGTACAATGCCATCGGACAGGAAGTTTCTGACCCGGATGTAATTGCCTCAGGTGGTCGTGTTAACCCATTCCTGAAGGTTGACAAGGATGCACCCCTTACATCAAACGCATTTAAGGATTATGAGCCAGCCATTAACGTGATGCCACGTATCGCTTTCTCGTTCCCGATCTCTGATGAGGCCTTGTTCTTCGCTCACTACGACATTCTCACCCAGCGTCCGGTGGAAAGCAACCGTTTCAATCCGGTTGACTACCTGTACATGGAGAACCGCAACGTTCTTCTCAACAACCCTGACCTGAAGCCGGAGAAGACTGTAGACTACGCTCTCGGTTTCCAGCAGATCCTTTCACGCACTTCGTCTTTGAAGGTTGAGGCCTTCTACCGCGAGATGCGCGACATGATTCAGGTGCGTGCATACAACGGAGCATACCCAAGCACTTACCGTGCATTCGGTAACCTCGACTTCGGTACTGTAAAAGGTCTGACGCTTACTTATGACCTCCGCAGAACAGGAAATATCTGGATGAAGACATCCTACACACTTCAGTTTGCTGATGGTACAGGTTCTACAACACAGACTGCTCTCGCACTTATTAATGCCGGTCTGCCGAACCTGCGTAACATCAACGCACTGAACTATGACCAGCGTCACAGGATTGTAACTACCCTCGACTACCGTTATGGTTCGAAGGGTGATTACAACGGGCCGGTGTGGTTTGGTAAGCCTATTTTCGAGAACACTGGTTTGAACATTATTGCCAACCTCGGTTCAGGTACACCTTATACTCCGCAGGTAATTGCCACTCCGATCACTGGTGAGATTTCTCCATCAACTGAGGGATCTATCAACGGTGCCCGTCTGCCATGGCAGTTCACTATGGATGCCAACCTCGACCGCAACTTCAGCCTGAAGTTCGGTGATGGCGAAAATGCCAAGACTGCCAATTTGAATATTTACCTGTGGGTGAGCAATATCCTGAACACACAGAACATCGTGAGCGTTTACCGTTTCACCGGTGTACCTGACGACGACGGATATCTCGCAGCTGCACAGTACCAGCCAAGAATCAATGCAGAAAACTCTCCTGAGGCGTTCCGCAACTATTACTCAATGTTCGTGAACAACCCATACAATTTTGGAGCACCACGAACAATCCGCCTCGGTATTCGCTTAGACTTTTAATTACATCCATACAGAGAAAGAAAATAAACGGACCTATGAATCGAATGATCAAGTACGTATCAACAGCACTCGTGGTTCTGATCACATCTAATTCGTACGCTTACAAGTATGTAGGTGGTGCGGATGGAGGTGGCCAGGCCAACAATCAACAGGATGTAGTACAGGATACCCGCGCTGCTGCGTGTGCACCTGCCACTGCTTTGCGCGATCTGGAATGGAACAACGTTGAGGCCCTTATTGAGACCGGTGGTTCTATGTGGCAGAACCGTGCGACCAGCATTGCTGCCTATGAAGTTCCTAAAGTGGAAGACGGATCAGGAGCTTGTTCGCTCTACGCCGGAGCTCTCTGGATGGGAGGAAAGTCAGAGGACCAGCAGCTCAAGCTCGCTGCCATTACTTTCCGTGCCAACGGTAACGACTACTGGCCGGGCCCGCTGACAAACGACGGAACAGCCGAAGTAAATGAAGCAACATGTACAGAGTACGACAGGTTTTTCGTGAGTGAAAGACAAGATGCACAGCGTCACCGTCAATACTACGATGCAGTTCTGGCGGGAACAGCTGAAGAGCTTTTCCCTGACGGATATTCAATGCCTTCGTATTTCAACGACTTCCCTGCGCACGGTAATGTAGCCGCAGGTCAGGATCTCTACCTCGGTCCATTCTACGACTATGACGGAGACCTTTACTATACTCCGGAAAATGGTGACTATCCATGGTATGATTTTCTCCGCGAAATCAACTGTGCTGAGCGTCGCCGTGAAGACGTTGTTCCTCTCTTTGGTGACCAGACTTTCTACTGGATCTTCAACGATAAGGGTAACGTGCACAGCGAATCACAAGGTCAGCCAATTGGTATGGAAATTCGCGCTCAGGCATTTGCCTTCACTTCGAATGATGAAGTGAACAACATGACATTCTACAACTACGTACTGATCAACCAGGGAACTCAGACTCTTACCGAGACATACTTCGGTGTTTGGGTCGATGCTGACCTTGGTACTGCAATCGATGACTACGTGGGTTGTGACGTGCAGCGTGGTCTGGGATATTGCTTTAATGGTGATGCCAATGACGAAACGTCATCTTCATCACCCGGTTATGGCGAAAATCCTCCTGCTGTTGGTGTGGACTTCTTTGAAGGACCATATCAGGATTCAGATGACATGGACAATCCGTTGACCACGAACATCATCAATGCCATTGACTCATTGGGTATTCCTTATAAGGGTATCGGTATCGGTTATGGTGACGGAGTAATAGACAATGAGCGTTTCGGTATGAGACGTTTCGTTTACTATAACAACAGCTCAAACCCGATTTTCGGAGAGCCAACTACTCCGCTGCATTACTACAACTATATGAACGGTATCTGGAAGAACAACCAGAAGATGCTTTTCGGTGGTAATGGTGTGAATGTGGGCGTAATTGATAATGTGGGAGCTGACTACATGTTCCCTGATGATACTGACCCGCTTTACTGGGGTACAAGAGGTGTTGCAACACCTGTGGATGAGCCATGGAATGAAGTAACTGCAGGTAACCTTCCTGCTGACCGACGCTTTATCCAGGCTGCAGGTCCTTTCACCCTCGAGCCTGGTGACTACAACAACATCACATTCGGTGTTGTGTGGGCAAGGGCAAACGGCGGTGATCAGCTGGCTTCAGTTCGACTGATGCAGGAAGCAGATGACAAGGCTCAGGCCCTGTTCGATAACTGCTTCGAGATTGTATCTGGTCCTGACGCTCCGGACGTTACTACACAGGAGCTTGATAAGGAGATTATCCTTATGCTGACTAACGACAACAGCCTCTCAAATAACTACAAGGAACAGTACGGTTTGAACCCTGATGATTTGTCAGGTTTCGATCCCGGTATTCCTGAGGTTCTCGCTGATGGTACTGAGCTAACTTTCGAAGACCGTCGCTATAAGTTTGAAGGATATCTGGTTTACCAGCTTGCCAATTCAGAGGTTAGCTCCAATGATCTGGGTGATGTGAGCAAGGCGCGTCTGATCGAAAAGTGTGATGTGCGCAACGGTATTTCAAACATCATCAACTATTACCGCGATCCGGATACTGGTCTGATCGTTCCTGAGCTGATGGTGAGTGGGGATGACGCCGGTATCAACCGTTCATTCCAGATTACTACCGACGCTTTTGCACAGGGAGATGTGAGACTGATCAACCACAAGACATACTACTTCATGGTGATTGCTTATGGTTACAATAACTATCAGGATTACGATGTAGCTCTCGAAAGAGGTCAGGATGAAGCTTACCTCGCATCTCGTAAGGGCGCAGTTGGTGAGATCAGGGTAATTGCCGCCACTCCTCATAAAGTAAGTCCTGAGGCTGGTGGAACCGCCATCAACTCATCTTATGGTACAGGTATTTCGCTCACACGTGTAGAAGGTCGTGGTAATGGTCTGAATGATCTGGCCATCACTGCTGAGTCAGAGGCGAACATCATGGAGAATGGTGTTGATGCCGATCTGACCTACCTTCCTGGTCGTGGTCCTGTGACAGTTAAAGTGGTTGATCCGCTTCGTGTTCCTGCAGCAGACTTTGAACTGCGTCTTACCGGACCTGAAGGTGAAGACGATCCGGACTCACTGCGCTGGGAGCTCGAGAACATTGATGATGGTTCGATTTATACTCCTTACAACTCGTTCAGGGTTGAGAGTGAGGATGTGATTCTGGATTACGGTTTGTCTGTAGCCTGGGGACAGTATACTTATGTGACAAACCCGGAGGCTGAACACTTCACTGATCTGATATCTTCTTCTATCGATTATGATAATGATGCCAAGCCATGGTTGCTGGGTATTCCTGATGACGAAGGTTTCTCTGAACTGAACTGGATTCGTGCCGGATCGGTTGAGCCAGATGATAACACACCAGCCGAAGAAGCAGTATTCTCTGACTTCCAGGATGGTACCAGCAGTGAGCCTTTCACAGATGCTGGTGAGATCTACGAAGATGTATTGGGTGGCACATGGTCTCCTTACTGTCTGGTGTCATATACCGATGTGATCACAACCAGTGGAGGTCAGCTGCAGACAGTTGTGGGAGTTGCTCCTACCAACAAGACACTGTCAGGTGACCTGTCACCGATTGCCCCTGCCAATATTTCTAATATCAAGGGTCTGAATAACGTTGACATCGTGTTCACCTCTGACAAATCCAAGTGGACCCGCGTTCCCGTATTCGAGGCACAGGGTATTCCACTTCTGGCTCAGAAGCTCATTGATCTTGATGAAGATGTAAACGGTGTGAAGATGAAGTTGCGTTCTCACCCATCAGTGGATAAGAATGGACGTGCCACAGGTGAGAGCGGCGTGAACGAAAATGAAGCAACTCTTGGCGGATCTCAGCCATATGGAATGGGTTGGTTCCCTGGTTATGCCATCGACATCGAAACCGGTGAGCGTCTGAACATGGCGTTTGCAGAAGATAGCTGGCTCGCAGGTGAAAATGGTAACGATATGATCTGGAATCCAACCTCAAGGTTGTTCTCCGATATCGGAACCCAGCCACTCTTTGGTGGTCAGCACTGGATCTATGTATTCAAGAATCTGCGCAGTGAGCTGAACGATGAAGAATACATGCCACGCTATGATCAGGGACAGTTCCTGTTCTCGCAACTGGCAGACGAAGGATTGTCTACCGCCAACTGGAAGAAGTTGTTCAGGGCATGTACCTGGGTGGGATCATCACTGGTTAATCCTGAGTACGAATTGCTCAGCCCTGAGCAGGGAATCATTCCAAATGATGCCCGCGTTTCTCTGCGTGTTGCGCAGGAGTACAGATATTTCTCTTCTACAGATGCTGACCTTGAGAACCCGGATGGTTCACTGAACCAGTGGAGACCACTCTATCGCTTCAGCACCCGCGGACTTGAGGCTACAACCGGAAGCTCAACTGTTCTCAACGAAGTTCTCGATTGCATCAACGTGGTACCAAATCCATACTATGCGTTCTCGACCTATGAGCAGAATAAGCTGGACAACCGCGTTAAGATCACGAATCTGCCAGAGCAGTGTGTGGTGACGATCTATGACCTCAATGGTACGCTGATCCGTCAGTTCAACAAGGCCGATCCGATTACCTCGCTCGATTGGGATTTGAAGAATATGAAGAACATTCCGATTGCGAGTGGTACTTACATCATACACGTTGAAGTACCGGGCGTAGGCGAAAAGATCTTGAAATGGTTTGGCGTGATGAGGCCTGTTGACCTCGATAACTTCTAAAGGTATCTGTAACACTTAGAAATCGCATTTATGAAAAAACATATAATAGCAATCGCTCTTTTCGCCAGTTCCTGTGTGGCGATCGCGGGTAACCCTGATCGTGCAGGATCAGCCGGAGCCGGACACCTTCTCATCAATCCATGGGCTCGCAGCAGTGGGTTGGCAGGATCAAACATGGCCTCAGCCAATGGTCTTGAAGGTACATTCCTGAATGTAGCCGGACTGGCCTTTGTGAAGCGCACTGAATTGTCATTTACCAATACCCAATACCTCGCCGGTACCGGCATCAAGCTCAACACCCTGGGTTTTGGCCAGAAGATTGGCGAGAACAGCGTACTGGGACTGTCTGTGACCACGATGCGTTTTGGTGATATCATGATTACTGAAACTGACCTTCCAGAAGGTGGTATCGGTTCATTCTCGCCGAGCTACTCCAATATCGGCCTGTCTTTCGCCAAGGGCTTCTCTAATTCAATCTATGGTGGTATCACCGTGCGAATGATTTCTGAAGCTATCTACAATGTGCGTTCACAGGGAATGTCATTCGATGCAGGTATCCGTTACGTAACCGGTGAGCGCGATAACCTCAGGTTTGGTATTGCTCTCCGCAACGTAGGTCCTCCCATGAGGTATCGCGGGGATGGTATGACCATTACAGCAGTAATCCCAACAACAGGAACTTCACTGACCGTTGAACAGCGTTCAGAGAAATACGAATTGCCTTCGCTGGTTAACGTTGGATTCGCTTATGACTTTTTGCTGTCAGAGAACATGGAACTTACCGCCAATCTTCAGTACACTTCAAACAGCTTCACCCGCGACCAGTATTCGGTTGGCGGAGAGCTTGGGTATAAGGACAGGGTGTTTCTCCGTCTGGGTTACCAGTGGGAAGACGGTCTAACCAGCGAAGAGGATCGTTCTACCGTTTTCACTGGCCCTGCGGCTGGTTTGACATTCGAGATTCCATCGGGCGAGAATACCCGTTTCGGATTTGATTATTCATACAGAGTCACCAACCCGTTTGATGGCGTTCACGCCCTCGGTGTTCACGTGAATCTGTAAGAAAAGTTTTACTTTTGCCAGGAATATGGCAGGTAAGCCCCGAGATACTCGGGGTTTACTATTTTATAGATAATATATAATTTTGCTCTCAAGATGGCTAGTCAGGTAGCATACTATACCGCTGAAGGCCTTAAAAAGCTTAAGGATGAACTTCACCAGCTCAAAGTGGTGGAGCGCCCGCGTATTTCACAACAGATTGCCGAGGCCCGCGATAAGGGTGACCTTTCCGAGAATGCCGAATATGATGCGGCTAAGGAAGCTCAGGGTCTGCTGGAAGCGCGAATAGCCAAAATGGAAGATCTGATTGCCAATGCGCGACTCGTTGACGAAACTCAGGTAGATAATTCAAAGGTTTACATACTCTCGAAGGTTAAAATCGAGAACATGAATAACAAGGCTATCGTGGAATACACCCTGGTAGCCGAGAATGAAGCCAATCTCGCAGATAAAAAGATCTCTGTTGATTCTCCGATCGGAAAAGGGTTATTGGGCAAGAAGGTTGGGGATATAACCGAAGTGCAGGTTCCGGCCGGAAAGATTCAATTTAAAATTCTCGATATCTCTAGGTAAACATGGCCACCATCTTTTCCAGGATAATCTCAGGAGAGATCCCTTGCCACAAGGTTGCAGAGAATGACAGGTTTATTGCCTTTCTCGATATTTTACCTGTCGCAAAGGGACATGTTTTGGTGATTCCAAAGGTTGAGGTGGATTACATATTCGATCTGGATACTGAGACTTTATCTGAAATTAATTTGTTCGCCAGGGATGTAGCTCAGAAGATATTTCGCGCCGTTCCCTGTAAGCGCGTCGGTATCGCCGTCATAGGTCTTGAAGTTCCCCACGCACACATGCATCTGGTTCCTCTGAACACCATGTCAGACATAGATTTCTCCAAGCCCCGCGTGAAAATGACGCAGGAGGAATTTGCAGATCTCGCAGAGAAGATCAGAACCGCCTGATTTCCCAAAAACTCTAAAAATGGATGAGCGGACAAGAACCCTTGTCAGCTGTCACTTCCTTTGTCGTCCTATTCCAAAGAAATGAAATCAATTTTTGTTATCGTGCTGATCCTGGCCAGCGGGATCATAGCCAATGCTCAACAGGTGAGTGGTGTGGTCAGGGATCAGGCTGGTGAGGCTGTACCATATGCCAATGTAAATCTTTTCCATTCTGCGGATTCCACGCTGGCGAAGGCTGGCGCGAGCGATATCGATGGAAGTTTTGTGGTAGATGCTCCGGGCACAGGTGATTTCTATATCAGCATCGCAGGATTGGGTTTTGCTCCGTTTACAAGCAACATTTTTCATCTGGATTCAGAAAGTCTGAATATGGGTGAGGTGAAGTTGACGCCTTCAAGCGTTGAGCTCAACACCCTGGAAGTGGTCTACACAAAGCCGCTCATTGAGGTGAAACCCGACATGACTGTTTTTAATGTGGAGAACACGATGAATGCTTCCGGAAACACTGCCCTGGAATTATTGCGAAAGGCGCCCGGGGTTACCGTGGACAACAATGATAACATCATGCTCAAGGGACGAAGCGATGTCCTGATATACATTGATGGGAAACCCAGTCCGCTGGATGCCGCGTCCCTGGCTGCTATGCTGAAGAACATGCAGAGTTCGGGCATTGAAGCGATCGAGATCATATCAAACCCATCTGCCAAATATGATGCTGCAGGCACCGGTGGAATTATCAATATCAGGCTTAAAAAGAATAAGAACTTCGGTACAAATGGCACCGCTAATATTACTCTGGCTCAGGGTATCGTACCGAAGTACAATGGAGGCCTGACGCTGAATCATCGCAATGAGTACCTGAATGCATTTGGAAACTATAACTACTCTGCGGGACCAAGAAGAAATTGGATGGATTTATACCGTATCCAGAACGGGAAAATATTTGATCAGATTACCAGAAGTGAGAATGATAATATCAGTCATAATTATAAGGCGGGAGCAGATTTTTTTCTGAGTAGCAGGCATACCATAGGCTTCTTTATCAGCGGTAACGAGACCGATGAGAAGTGGAACAACGAAAGCATAACTGTGATCGGACCGGAAGAAAACTGGTATGCCGATCAGAAACTGGTTGCCAATGTGAAGAATGATGGTTCACGCGGAAACCATAACCTCAATCTGAACTATGTATTTAGTGATACGTCGGGTACATCGCTGAAAATTGATGCTGATGCCGGCAGGTACCGCATCCGGACCAACAGCTATCAGCCCAATGTCTATTACACAGCTCAGGGAGAAGAGGTGATACTGGATGAGAATATTTATTTGACCGAGTCGCCGACGGACATTGATTTATTCAGTCTGAAAGCGGACTATGAAAGGAATTTGTTCAAGGGGAAGTTTGGCGCCGGATTCAAGGTATCTCAGGTTATGACCCAGAATACCTTTCGCTTTTTTAATGTGCAATATGACCTCACCATTCTGGATCCTGAACAGAGTAACCGATTCAGCTACGAGGAACTAATTGGCGCGGCTTATCTGAACTATAGCCGTCAATGGACAAAATTGGGCATGCAACTGGGATTGCGCGCTGAGCGAACCAGTAACAGAGGTGAATTGGATGCATACGTGCAGGAGGATCAGGTAAACGATACTACTTATACGAATGTGTTTCCGAATGTGTCGTTCAGCTATGCCCTCAATCCAACCAACAGCCTGGGCATATCTTATTCACGCAGGATCAGCAGACCGTCATATCAGGATCTGAATCCTTTTGAATTCAAGCTGGATGAGCTGAGTTATATGAAGGGAAATCCCTTCCTGCGTCCTGAGTTTACCGATAATATTGAGCTGAGTCATACATACAAGTACATGTATACCACTACACTGACAATGGCGCACACCTCTGATTTTTCTACCATGAATATTTATGCAGAGGGAGATGCTTCATACATAAGTCAGACCAACCTGGGATATCAGCGATATGCTGCAGTGTCTATTGGAGCACCGGTGAATCCGGTGAAGTGGCTGAGTATATATGCCAATCTCACGGGATACTATCAGCGCACCGTGGCTGATCTCGATGATGGAACGAACATCGACATCGATTTCGTTTCCTATAACTACTTCGCTCAAATGGGATTCACTTTGCCAAAGGACTACACATTTGAAGTTTCTGGCTGGGGCAGTGGCCCGGGACTTTGGGGTGGTACTTTCAAAAACAGGCCGATGCGTTCAATAGATGTCGGACTGAAGAAAAACTTTATGGAGAACAGGGCCACGGTGAAAGTCGTGTTTACAGATGTATTCCACACTGCCCGCTGGAGGGGCGTGAGCAACATAGATGGTCAGTTTATGGATACTCGCGGAGGTTGGGAGAGTCAGCAGCTGAGGCTGGATTTATCGATTCGCTTCGGAAACCAGAATGTGAAAGTGAAAGAGAAGAAGGGTGGAGCGGATGATCTGAAGAGCAGGGTGAAGTAATCACTCCGGTCTGGATTGCGCGTAGTTGCGCCATTTCTCAATGACCTGTTCCATATCAGCGGCCACGGGCGAATCGAATTGCATCCATTCTCCAGATGCCGGATGACGGAAACCGAGTGTCTTGGCGTGAAGGCCTTGCCGAGGCATGATGGCGAGGCAATTTTCAACGAATTGCTTGTACTTGGCGAAAGTCGTTCCTTTCAGAATTTTATCGCCTCCGTATTCCTGATCTCCGAATAGTGTATGTCCGATGTACTTCATGTGTACCCTGATCTGGTGCGTGCGACCTGTTTCCAGTTTGCATTCGACCAGAGTGACGTAACCAAATCGTTCAAGCACTTTGTAGTGTGTGATGGCATGCTTGCCCTGTGAACCGTCCGGATAAACGGTAAACACCTTTCGGTCCTGAACACTGCGTCCTATGTGTCCTGTGACGGTTCCATCGCTGCTCACATCACCCCATACCAGCGCCCAATACCTTCGTTCGATGGAGCGATCAAAGAACTGTGCGCAGAGGTTCATCATCGAGTCTTCCGACTTTCCTACAACGAGAAGCCCGCTGGTATTCTTATCGATTCTGTGTGCGAGTCCGGGTCGCTCAGTGCCATTGCCTCCGGGAAGGTTTTGAAAGTGATAGATCAAAGCATTGACCAGTGTGCCGTGGTAATTGCCATATCCCGGGTGTACAACCATCCCTGCAGGTTTGTTGACTACGACCAGATGAGCGTCTTCGTATACAATTTCAATAGGAATATTCTCCGGAATGAGTTCCAGCTCCCTGACGGGATATGGCATCTCGATGGTAACAATATCCAGAGGTTTGATTTTGTAACTGCTCTTTACGGGAACACCATTTACCCTGACAAAGCCAGAGTCATGAGCAGCCTGAATGCGCGTACGGGAAACCTTTTCCAGACGGGCTTGCAGGAACTTGTCTATCCGCATTAAGCCCTGACCGCGATCTGCTACGATCCGGTGGTGTTCAAACAGATCATCATCATTATCGCTAACCGCTAAATCGTCTTCGCCGTTTTCAATCATCACTCACGAATGAATTTCCGGCTGAGGGTATTTCCATTCTGATCTGAAAGAACGAGGTTGTATACACCAGACGACAATGATGAAATGTCTATGGAAGATAATCCGTTCAGATTGCGTTCCTGAGAAATCACTACGCGGCCATTGATATCGAAACATTCTATCCTCTGCATTCCCTCCATAGGGAAGTCGAGATACAAAGTTTCATGGGCAGGATTTGGAAATACATTCAGTATCTCGCTGTCAATCCCGGCAACATCATTCCATACATTGCTTTTACCTGATTTGAATACCGGACGAATCATCACGGATCCTGTAATGATGCTTTGCGTCCAGGATGCTCCGCCGCCCAGTTTATAGAAAAGCTTGGCAGGATTGGAATTGGTGTTTTTATCGTTTCCAATGTTAAGCGGAGTTCCGCTGTTCTGAACGAATCCGCAAAAGAATGTACCGTCAACAGGCACTCCTTCGTCGTATTCGTAGTATGAGAAGGTGTTGTAACCATTGCACCAGTAGGCAGGCGAGTGAAACACGAAATTCTCTGCAAGCTCATTTCCGGGTACTCCGCTATTGTCTCCCCATATCCGCAGCAGGAAAGTTTCATCACTTACGTCAAACTGGAATGGAATCCAATGAATGAATAATCCGAGCAATGTGTCCGGAACTTCGCAGAAGTATTTTACTGCCACATTTCCACCAGCTGCATTGATATTCCACGCTCTCTCTGCAGTGCCATCATCATATGCATAGTAGTTGTACAGAACT
>JBEAZL010000218.1:0-2728 GCA_041170085.1 Bacteroidota bacterium | reverse complement strand
TTTGGTCTGGTTTAACTTACGTGCTTCAAAGTGAACACTTTTATACGCATTCATGACATTAAAGTTTCACTTGATTTCCACAGGTTTACAAAATCAGGATAAGTGCTGTACAAGCCTCGTAAATGAGGCATTGCGGAACAGCATGACTGTTGAAAAGTAGCCTCCCGAATCCCGGAATTCTCGCCATAGGGCTTGTAAATTCGCGCTCTTTGGAGGTTCGAGAAATGTCGCAGAAGGTACAATACACAGAAGACAATATCCGGTCGCTGGAATGGCAGGAGCACATCCGCCTCAGACCCGGCATGTACATTGGTAAACTGGGGGATGGGTCTGCGCAGGACGACGGTATTTACGTCCTGCTCAAGGAAATTATCGATAACTCGATCGATGAGTATGTCATGGGTTTTGGAAAGACCATCGACATCACCATCCGGGAGAATACTGTTATTGTGCGGGACTATGGTCGTGGCATCCCACTGGGGAAGGTTGTCGATTGCGTGTCGAGAATCAACACCGGAGGTAAATACGATTCCCGCGCTTTCAAGAAGTCCGTCGGACTGAACGGAGTAGGTACGAAAGCTGTGAACGCTCTGTCAGGATTTTTCAAAGTTGATTCAGTGCGGGATGGCGAGATGAAGTCTGCGGAATTCCGCATGGGCGACATAGTTCAGGATTCGGCCATAGTTAAAACGTCAGAACGCAACGGAACGAGAATTCAGTTTGTTCCTGATGAAAAAATATTCCACAACTATCGTTTCAGGACTCAGTTTGTAGAGCGACTTCTATGGAACTACGCATACCTCAACACAGGTCTGACCATTGTTCTTAATGGTCAGAAATACTATAGCGAAAATGGTCTGAAGGACCTGTTGACGACCAACCTGAGTGAAGAGTCTCTGTATCCGATCATTCACCTCAAAGGTGATGATATCGAGGTCGCAGTGACCCACACCTCAAGCTATGGTGAAGAGTATTACAGTTTCGTGAATGGTCAGCACACCACTCAGGGAGGTACACATCAGGGTGCTTTCCGCGAGGCCTATGTGAAAGTGATCCGCGACTTTTTCAAGAAGGATTACGAAGCGGTGGATATCAGAAGCGGAATCGTTGCTGCTGTCTCCATTAAAGTGATTGAACCCGTTTTTGAATCCCAGACCAAAACAAAACTCGGTTCAACTGAAATCGAGCCCAACGGAACCTCTATCAAGTCTTTCATCACCGACTTTCTGAGTCGGGCGCTGGACAATTTCCTGCATAAAAATCCGGAAATTGCTCAGGTTCTGCAGAAGAAAATCATGCAGAGTGAACGTGAGAGAAAGGAGCTTGCCGGTGTAGCCAAGCTGGCCCGTGAACGCGCCAAGAAAGCCAATCTGCACAACAGAAAACTCCGCGATTGTAAAGTCCATTTCGCAGATAAGCATGAAGCCGCCCCGCAGACCACCTTGTTTATCACCGAGGGAGATTCTGCAAGTGGCAGTATCACCATCGCGAGAGATGTAGCCACACAGGGCGTTTTTTCACTTAAGGGTAAGCCACTCAATACATATGGGCTAACCAAAAAAGTTGTTTACGAAAACGAAGAGTTTAACCTGCTCCAGGCTGCTCTGAACATAGAAGACGGACTCGACGGACTCCGATACAATCGGGTGGTCATTGCCACTGATGCCGATGTCGACGGGATGCACATCCGACTGCTGATGATTACTTTCTTTCTCCAGTTCTTCCCTGAGCTGGTGAAGGCAGGACATCTGTATGTGCTTCAGACACCATTGTTCCGTGTCAGAAATAAGAAGGAAACCATTTATTGTTACTCAGAGAGCGAGCGCAATCAGGCACTCGAAAGACTGGGAGGTAAACCGGAAATCACACGATTCAAAGGTCTTGGTGAGATCAGTCCGGATGAATTCAAAGTTTTTATCGACCAGGATATGCGTCTCGAGCCTGTTCTGGTGGGAAAGGATGCCCACCTCAAGGACATGCTCGAGTTCTTCATGGGCAAAAACACTCCGGAACGTCAGGAATTTATCATTAAAAACCTGCGCGTCGAAAAGGATCAACCTCTTGTGCCAGAAGAAGAAGAGTCTGTTTCACCGGCATAGTTAGTACTGTAAGGAAAAATGAGCGAAGAAGAATTCGACCAACATATCGAACCTGAACATCAGGGGAATCATGACGAACTGGGTGATGTAGTTCAGATCAAAGGTCTGTATGAGAACTGGTTTCTGGAATACGCCTCTTATGTCATTCTTGAGCGAGCCGTTCCGCACCTTCACGACGGGCTTAAGCCCGTGCAGCGGAGAATTTTGCACGCCCTGTGGGAAATGGACGACGGCCGCTTTAACAAGGTGGCCAATGTGATCGGACAGACCATGAAGTACCACCCACACGGTGATGCTTCGATAGGCGATGCTCTGGTGCAACTCGGACAGAAAAACCTGCTTCTCGACACCCAGGGTAACTGGGGAAATATATACACCGGCGATTCTGCTGCAGCTCCTCGTTACATCGAGGTGAGGCTGTCGAAATTTGCCAATGACGTCGCATTTTATCCCAAGATAACCCAGTGGTTATCGAGCTACGACGGCAGAAACAAAGAGCCTGAGACCCTTCCCATGAAGTTTCCGCTTCTGCTCGCTCAGGGAGTGGAGGGAATTGCGGTAGGTCTGGCGTGCAAGATTCTGCCCCACAATTTCAATGAACTTATCGATGCCAGCATTGAAGTTCTGAA
>JBEAZL010000217.1:0-3565 GCA_041170085.1 Bacteroidota bacterium | reverse complement strand
GATCAACCTTCACCGTGATGGTGTGGTGCTCGTACACATTATAAACAGCGATGAGCGTGTCGTTAGCTCCCAGCACAAAACTGATACTGGTGCTGAATTCGTCAGGGTTCAATACGTTGTTGTTGAGTTCCCAGTGCGAGAATTCGCTCCACATATCTGCTGGAGTCGTTGCGAAGTTGTAGTTCACATCACCGGCAAAGGTTTCGCACATCGGAACAGCAATCTCAACGCCATTCATCGTAATGCTTCCTGCACCGGCAGGCTGAACATCCACACACAAAGTGAAGTGGGGCAATACATTGAAGACTGCAATCATGGTATCGGAGAGGCAGGACTGGAAGTTTACTTCCATCAGCTCGTCATCCGGGTTGAGTGTAGTATTCAGGGTTTCCCAGTGAGAGAACTCATGCCATTCATTTTCTACTACCGACATCATATGAGATGTTCCCAGATCGAATGTGCTGGACATTGGATAAGTAGTCTGTTCAACACCATCCAATGTAATTACACCTGCACCGGCAGGTTGCACATCTGTCATTACAACCACCTGACCGGATGCAGCAATAAATGTCGCTACCAGAGTTACATCGGTAGTCATCGTAAGGGTTGTGCTCGGATCATTAGGATCAGCGAGAACTCCGTCACCGGAAACAATCTCCCATCCTGCGAACGTTCCGCATTCACCGGAAAGAATATCCAGGTTGATTGGGATGTCAGCCCAGAAAATACCGCTCCATGGATCACCCATTGTAGCCTGCAATTCGTTAAGCTGAACGCTGCTCACCTCGATCTCTCCAACACCTTCAATATATACAGTGAGTGTTAGCGCAGTTACATCGTAGCAATCTTCAAGACCGCCAATGATTTCGTCAGCACAACGTTCTTCAATAAAATCACGAAGTACTTCAACTGCTGCTTCCCATCCGGAGTACGAGCCACCCCAGCGATCTACCTGACGTTGCATCTCAGGCTCAATCACCGCAATCATACTATCCAATACTCCAATCATCTGTTCACAGCTGAAGATGGTATTAGACAGTGAAGCATAGCGGTTCACATAGTCATAGAAGAAAGATTCATTATCGAACAGTGCGTTCAGGATCGGAACGTGTCCCTGTCCTCCCGGGTCTCCGAGGTTCTCAGGATTACATGGATCAGCCTGTGGCGAAGTATCTGGTACACCAGTGTAGTTGATATAGTGACCGAATGTTGCATCGAGATCCCACAGAACATACTTCCACTTCTTGGCCTCTCCGTCAGGATGACGGCCTCTCCACCAGGCTGTATTCCAGTTCAGCCAGTCGGTACAAACTACATAGCCATTCATGATAAAGTAATCAATCAGACTCATGTGGTTGTATTGAGTCAATACATAATCATAGTTCGCCTGAACAGTCATATCGTTACCCAATATGAAATTCCGGAGTTCTACCCAATCGGCATCGGAACCGTACTCGTTCCAGGTACCTCCCCAGGTCTTGATGAAGTCTACAAAACCATCGGGCTGATCATAGTAGTAATTGGTGAAGTCTATGTCATCGGCCTTTTCGCGGACATCATATACTCCCCAATATGCACCATTGATATATACGACACAATATTCAGTTGCCCTCTCGTCAAGTTTCAGGTCGCCGACAATGGACAATTCGTGGCAATAGGCATCACGCACATGGGCTCCTCCCGAGAATGGATAATTGTCGTTTGCAGCTGCCTTGAAAATTACACGTTCAAAAGTTGGTCGATCTGAATGATGGAAAATAGGCTCCGTAATAACATTATCATATCCCATCTGGTCGCGAACGATATAGTCGAAACCACGCTGACCGTATGCATTCGAGTCATTTCCGTGTTCGTTACTGTCGCCAGTAGCTTCAGTGACAAATGAGCCACCTGCAGCAAACATTTCAATATGCGTCCACTCGTCGCCGCCCCATGAGCCGTCAGACAGTGTAGGACCTGTAATGTTATATACAGGAATGGTGTGAACATCCGCTCCGAAGAAATACGTATTTACCTCGATGAAACTCGGCAACACACCCGGAGTTGAGCTGTAAACGATAGCACTAATCGGAGTTGTCACAGAAAGTGCAATGGCTCCCGTATAAAGCGTTGAGCCATTAGTGGGAGTTGTACCGTCGGTGGTATAGTAGATGTTGGAACCACCTGGTTCATCGGTTGTGATGGTCACATTGATGTTGCTTCCGTAATAGCCGGCCTCCATATTGAACTCAGGTGGAGAGGCATACGCTGTACCAACAGTACCCGCTGGATTGGCTGCATCCGGAGTAGGATCAGTATGAATTACCCAAGTAGCTGAACCATTGGGAACCCTCGCCCAGGAATGATTTGCCTGGTTGGGGACAATGTTGTCAAAATCGTATGACTCCAGAACAGTACCGAAAGGATTGCTGAATACGATATCCTCTCCGGCTGTCTGGGTAACCTTGAAATTTGTGTTGCGGTTGTTATATCCGAGATAGTTCGGGTCATATTCCCCTGTTCCGGATATGAGGTAAGTGAGGTACCCACCTGCCGGAACGCTAACGCCAGCGGGGATTTCCCATTTCATAGGGTCAGCAGCATCGTCGCTGAGCCAGTATCCTTCAAGGCTGGCTGCCGTTCCGCCGGGATTATAGAACTCAACCCAGTCTTCGTAGACGGGGTCCCAACCTCCCGACTGTGCCCAGTCCGAATAGTTGGCAAAGCAGAACTCATTGATGATCACCTGACCTTTTACCGAAACGGTAAAACCGATACCGGCAAACAGCAGCGACAGAATCACTTTTTTCATCATTCTCCTCATTGGTTTCAAAACGGGTTTGAAGGTAAAACCAACCAAGTCGTCAAAAGGTTGCTCATGCTTAAATCTTTTGAAACTCAGTAGCTAACAAAGATAAGAAGGTGTCAATATGACACCAAATACAATGATCTCGAGAAATACCAGAAAATAGCCATTTCCCTAATTTTCAGCACTCTACGTATTTCTTTGTATTCCCAATGGGGGCCATGTGTCAGGAAACTGGTCAAAAACACGACTTTTCAACACCCATTCCCTGAAACCTTCCAAAGAACGAAACCCGAAATCTTGTCATCGATTTCGGGTTCCTTCTATTTTTGCGGAAACAATCGGAATATTATGTCATCAGATCACGAACACCACGCTCACGAAGAAGCACAGCAAAACGAAATCGGCGGACCAGTTCTTTTCGCCATCATTTGCTTCGCGCTGGCTGTAACCATCATCTACTTCCTCGCCTGATCGCGGGGATTGTTTCTCATCGTTATTTCTTCTGGTCTTTACTGACCAGTTGCATTTCTCTGAGCAGATAATCAGCATCTGCGTAGACGTCTATTACCCATAACACGTAACGGATATCTACCATGATATTCCGGCATATCTCCGGATTGTATACCACATCACTCATCGTGCTCTCCCAGGAACGATCGAAATTAATTCCGACGAGCTGACCATAAGCATTCAGGGCCGGGCTTCCGCTGTTACCACCAGTGGTATGGTTGCTGCCTGTGTAACAAACGTGCAGTTCTCCGTTCTCAGCATATGTCC
>JBEAZL010000216.1:0-6827 GCA_041170085.1 Bacteroidota bacterium | reverse complement strand
TCATTCGACATATCAACGCGGAAACGGACATTCACCAGATCAAAGCAACCGCTGCATTCGCCCCAGCATACTACTGGCAGAACGGCATCAGCACTTACATTCAGGAAACGGTTGGTAAATGGACCAGTAGTAATGGTACATGGACTACCGGGAGTGAGGTTCTCCTGACCTGACCATGAATCATAAGCGAACTTATATTCATAGTTGCCGGCCTGAAGAGGAATAGTGATTTCCCAAATTCCATCGTTGTTGGCATCAGTCATAGGTGCACAACCACCACACCAGCCATTGAAGTTACCATTAACCTCAGGAGTAGTGTAAGGCCCCGCAACGGTACTCATATCCACCTGGAAAGTGATATTGTACACAGGAATAACAACTCCGCACTCGGTGCATGCGCCCCAGCAAACAACTGGAAGTACAACATCCTGAGTTACGGTGAGCGATCTGTTGGTGAAACCAAAATTGGTTACAGTGCAAGAGCTTCCTTCAGTAAGAACTTCCTGACCTGCCCATGTATCATAAGCGAATTTGTATTCATAGTTTCCTGGCTCAAGTGCAATGGTGAGTTCCCAAATGCCGTCATTATCGAGGTCAGACATTGGAGCGCAGCCGCCACACCACAAGTTGAATGTTCCGTTTACTTCAGGAGTGGTAAAAGGTTCTGTCACGTTGTTCATGTCCACCCTGAAGGTAACGTTGTACGTAGTAGGTGTAACAACACATGCGCTGCAAGAGTTCCAGCATACAGGCGGCAATACAACATCTTCAGTGAGGTTGAGGATACGGTTGGTGAAACCACCATTGGTCACAGTACAAGGATCACCCTCGGTGAGGGCCTCCTGACCGGTCCAGAAATCGTGAGAGAACTTGTATTCGTAAGTACCTTCAGTAAGGGTCAGTGTTACTTCCCATATACCATCCGCATTGGCATCAGTCATGGCATTACAGTTTCCACACCATCCGTTGAACGTACCATTCACCTCAGGTGTGGTAAACGTTCCTGCATATTGGCTCATATCCACCTGGAAAGTCACATCATAAGTAGCCAGTGCTCCGCAGGCTGCGCATTCTCCCCAGCAAACAGGAGGCAACACCACATCACCTGTAACGTTGAGTGCGCGGTTTGTGAAACCACCATTGGTAACGGTGCAAGGTGAACCGGGAATCAGGTTTTCCTGACCGGTCCATGAATCGTGGGCATACTTATACTCATATGTACCTTCCTCGAGTTGAATGGTAATTTCCCAGATGCCATCAGCGTTTGCATCGCTCATCGGCGCACAGCCTCCGCACCATCCGTTGAATTGACCATTGACTTCCGGCGTAGTGAAAGTACCGGCGTACTCACTCATGTCAACCTGAAAGGTCACATCGTAAATAGCAGGAGCCACACCGCAATCCAGACATCCTTCCCAGCAAACCAGAGGAATGGTCGTATCTCCGGTTACATTCAGGGTACGGTTTGTAAACCCGGCAGTAGTCAGCGTACATGGAGAACCCGGAACGAGGTTTTCCTGACCAGTCCAACTGTCGTATGCAAACTTGTATTCATAAAATCCCGGGTTGATCATGACAGTGGTTGTCCAGATTCCGGGTGATGATTCGGTCATGGCATTGCATCCGCCACACCAACCATTGAATGTACCGTTCACTTCAGGAGTGGTGAAAGGAGCAGTTACATTGCTCATGTTCACCTGAAAAGTAACGGCGTAAGGCTGTGCAAATGCCACTACAGTAATGAGTGACAATGCAAATCCGAATAGTATTCTTCTCATGTTTTAATTGGTTTAAAAGAATTGTTTGAGGTGCTAAAGTAACCTTTTTGTGATTTCTACAAAATCTTTTTGTATTTGTCACAAATTCATCACCATTATTGCATGACAGATTTCACCCGAATGACGCATAGGAAATTCTGGTGTGGGTCCGGATTGCTTTGAAATCATCCGCTTCTCTGCGTGTCTCTCTGTAAGCATGCAGTGACAATGACTCCTTCACAAGGTGACTGATTTCCTTGCCATTTTGCCCCTCATAATAAAGTTCTGATGCGTTATCCGGGTTTAACTAATTTTGAATCAAAGTCATATGACAGACTATATGAAAGCTTACAAGCCAAGGCTTCTGGAAGATGACATGTATTCCATCCCCGTTGACGCATTCTTTAAGTCTGCTTTCTCGGTTGACTGCGTTATTTTCGGCTACCACGAAAGAGAATTGAAAATATTGCTGATACAGCGCGGAGCAGACCCTTATGAGGGTTTGTGGGCTCTCCCGGGTGACCTTGTTTATCCGGACGAAGACCTGGACAGCGCTGCTACCAGGGTGTTAAAAGATCTTACTTCTCTGTCCGAGATTCCGATCCGGCAGGTAAGGACCTTTGGTAAAGTCGGCCGACATCCGCTCGGTAGAGTAATTACCGTTGCCTATCTGGCGCTGGTAGAGCCTGCAGACCTAACGCCCCATGCATCTTCATGGGCTAAGGAAACAAGATGGATTTCGCTGGAACAAGTTCCAGTTCTGGCCTTTGACCACAGCGAAATACTTGAGGAATCACTGAAAGCTCTGAAGAGTCTGGTACTCACCGAGGATATGTTCAGCAAAGTGCTTCCCGCCAAATTCACCCTCACCGAATTCCAGGCGGTGTTCGAGACCATACTTGAAAAGCAGTTTGATAAAGGAAACTTCCGCAAGAAACTGGTAGACTTCAAGTTCCTCAAAAAGCTGAATGAATCGCAGAAGAATGTATCCCACAGGCCTTCACTCTTGTATAGCTTCGATCAGAAGAAGTTTCAAAAGATGAAGGAGAAGGGCTTTTCATTCGATTTCTAAACTGAACAACATGAGCAGGCTTCTTATTACATCATTGACCGTCCTTCTGGCCTTAACGGCTAATCACTCTATGGCGCAGGCCGTGAAGGTGAGTGTTGAAAAGAATGCTTCGGGAGAATGGCAATTGATCAGAAATGGCAAACCCTACTATGTAAAGGGAGCAGGCGGACATGTTCACCTCGACAAACTTGTTGAAATCGGCGGGAACTCTATCAGAACATGGAGCACCGACAACGCAAAGGAAATTCTGGATGCCGCACAGGAGAAAGGACTGACAGTCATGATGGGACTGTGGGTTCAGCATGAACGACACGGCTTCGACTATAATGATGCCGATAAGGTTGCTGCCCAGCTTGAAGGATTCAGAAAGGTGGTGACTGAACTAAAAGATCATCCTGCATTGCTTATGTGGGGAGTAGGAAACGAGGTTGATCTCTTCTATACCAATACGAATGTCTGGTATGCCGTGAATGATATCGCCAAAATGATTCATGAAACAGATCCCAATCATCCTACATGCACAGTTACAGCCGGACTGGATAAAGAGGAGGTAAGACTCATCAGGGAACGCGCCCCGGAAATTGATATCTATGGTGTGAATACATACGGCGATCTCGGCAATGTAAAAGACAATATCCGTCTCTGGGGCTGGACAGGCCCATACATGATCACCGAATGGGGACCAAACGGTCACTGGGAGGTGCAGAAAACAAAGTGGGGCGCCCCTGTAGAACAAAGCAGCACTGAAAAGGCTAACTCGTATGAAGAGCGATATTCAAAGTTTATCGACTCTGACCGTCAAATGTGTATGGGCTCGTATGTATTTCTTTGGGGCCAGAAACAAGAGACCACTTCAACATGGTACGGGCTCTTTTCAGAGAAGGGCGAGACATGCGAAGCCATAGACAGGCTCTATCAATTGTGGAATGGCAAAGCCCCGGATAATATGTGCCCGGCTATTGACTCACTGAGGGTCAACGGACAAAAGAAGGGACAACACATTATGGTAGAAAGTGAATCGGTCTTTGAAGCCATCGCTGCCGTGCGCGACGCCGATAATGACGCGCTGAAATTCAAATGGCTGATTATACCGGAGAGCACAGATATTAAAGCAGGAGGTGATGCCGAGACAGCACCGGTTCCTGTGACAGGTTCTGTGATAAAGAAGAAAAAAGGGTCAGCAACCCTGAGAGCGCCGGAGAAAGAAGGTTCTTACAGGTTATTCCTTTTTATCACAGATGGCCACAATCATTACGCGTACGAGAATGTTCCTTTCTACGTGGTCGCACGTCAGCCGGGATCTGAGCGCCCCAGAGCTGTCGCTTTCAAAAAGTTAACCTTAGCCTCAGAATAATATCAAATACTTATTGTACACAAAACAATAAGTAATACTTTAGCCCTGTAGCAATCAAGACCAATCATGAGAATTCTACTCATTACTGCTTTACTCTTTTGCGCGGTATCTATAGGTATCCGCGCTCAGGAAAGAGACAGCGTGCTGGTGAAATCACCCCCGGAATATGGTCTGATGCCAAAGGTGGAACCTACCGGATTGCGCAGTTTACAGGTCTCAGGATACTACAGGTTCTACGCAACTTACCAACGTCAGCTTGATCCTTATCTGCTCAATCCCATCATCGGAGATACTGCCTTACCCAGAAATATTTTCATCGGCGACGATAGCCAGCTTCCGAATCTCTTGCTAAACGTTTCAGCCAGGACATCTGAAAAGACTTTCTGGAGTTTCGATCTCATGATGTTCCAGTTTCTGAACGGCAACATCGGAACAGCATACACTGGTCAGGTTGCAGACTCACTTCGTCCCGATATTCAAAGGCCACTGCTGGGAACGCGTTTAGGTTCAAATCTCGGAATGCTCCTGGGTATGAACATGAGCGGGAATTTTGATACCGAAGTGGGTAATATCAATGTAACTGTCGGAGGTATTCAGTGGTACGCCATGTCGGACCTGACGATGGCTTCTTTCAAAGGCTATAACCGCTTTTTGCTTTTCGAAAGGAATCCATGGGACCCTATGGGAATGGGTATGAGCGACAGATACAATCAGTTCTTCGAAGAAGGTTCCATTACACAGGATACACGTTGGGGAAACCGCGCTTTTCATGGTATTGTACTCAAAGGATCAAACATGCCTGGAAAGACTTCATTTGATATCCTTCTCGGCAAAACAGAACTGAACGGTGGCTTTGCTCTTTCACCTAACATGTCTTATGGCGGTAAAATCAAAAAGGACTTTGGAAAGGGAAAATTTGTCAGCATCAACAGCCTGAACTCATCAAGCTCGACTGATAGCCTTTCTTTGGATACTTACGGTTTTCACATGCTGACAGCCGAATTCGCCTGGATGGTTTCAGGCTACAGCATCAAAGGAGAATTAGGTGGAGGAAACTATTTCAGTCCGACAAACACCGGTGATTGGGGTGAAGCACTGCAATTGAAATTCGCGACTCCGGCCACCGGACACAAGCTTCAGGGAGAACTGCATTACTACCGCATCAGCGCTGATGTGGTGAACAACAATGCTTTGTTCTGGAATACAGCAACATCAGAATACAGGGTGAACGATATACCCGCAGGAAGCGTCGGCAGCACTGCCGTGCTTCAGCCTTTCAGCAGCGCTATGGTTCGCCTCGGTCAGATGACCAACAACCGCGAAGGACTTAACCTGAATCTTCAGGCCAACCTGAAGAAATTCAGATTCAGTGGCGGTCTCGGATTTGCCACAGAACTCGAACCTTCTGCCGCAGTAATCACCTTCGGCCATCCGGTCAATAACTTCACACGCTCGCGCTTCTGGAGATGGATTTTCCCGGCTGGTGTCGGCCCTTACAGTCGCTACTCAGACATTTTCCGGGATACCTACGATACTGTCGAACTTCTTGACGATAGCTCCGGAACTGTAATTCATGCCAAGCACTTCAACATGATGGAGGCACAGGTAAAGTACAGGACCAAACTTTTCGGAAAGGACTTCTTCATCTTCTCTCTGCTTCAGGCCAACAGCTCATCACGCAAATGGTCTCCTGTTACCATTACCAACGAAGATGCCTACATCCGACAGTACATCGCTGAATTTGAATTGTACTATGCCCTGCGTCCGGGATGGCTCATCAACGGATATTATGGCTTTGAGAGAACACTGGGTAATTACTGGACAGATATCGATGAAATCACCGGTCGTCCGCGAAATCAGACTGGCGAAGGAATAGGTTGCGGACTGGATATAGACATGGGCAAGAATGTCCGCTTCTATGTTCGTCACCGCTGGTACTATTTCAGAGACCAGAGCTTTGAGCTCGATCGTTTCCGCGGACGTGAACTTACACTTGAAATGAAGGCATTCTTCTGATGAAAAAGATTCAAACATACATTCTCCCTTTGCTGTTGCTGTGTACGCTCAGTGTACAGATGAAAGCTCAGGAGGACAAGAAATTCACCATCACAGGTGCTGCCAGGGCGCTCTATTACGGCGATGACCTGGAACAGGAAACTGAACCTGCCGATACCATAACTGTTCCTAAGCTGAACAGTGGTCATGTCATGGTAGACCTTGGAATGAATATCCGCCCGAACAGAAATACTGAAATCCTCGGTATGGTGCGCGTGAGAAATGACTACGGCGGATTCTGGGGATCAGGTGTAACCTTCGACATACGACAACTCTATGTGAAGGGAGTGATTGGAGGAATTGTCAGATACCAGCTCGGTGATATCAATTACAGGATGTCTCCGTACACGCTTTGGAATTATAATCAGGAAGCTGTTTCAAGTCTCCCTTTCATATTCCAGCAGCAAACTGATGTAGTGAACTACGATCATTTCTACAACAACGACAATTCGTGGCGCCAGCAGGGTGGGGCAGCAGAATGGGCTCTGGTATTCAAAAAGTATATTGATGAACTTCAGTTTCACGTAGTGACCACCCGCGTGAAAGCCTCAGACTTCTCACAAACAAACGACAGGCTGTTTTCCGGATT
>JBEAZL010000215.1:0-2835 GCA_041170085.1 Bacteroidota bacterium | reverse complement strand
GATGGATGCACATGGTGGAACAAACCGAAGCATCTGCCCCTGCCCTATGATACTGACATGCGCAATCGTGAAACGCTCGAGTCATGGAATCTGGAAATGATGGATTACATACGCAATGTTCTTCAACACAACCGTCATCTCATTACTGTTGATTATACCGGTAAAGCACCTCTTAGTCCGGGAACTGAATCACAGGATGCCTGCTCATCGGCCCACACTGATAACACATGGGATTCAAATCTCGCGGATGTCTATTGCTGGAATAACTACGGTGCCGGAGCTACCCGTTTCCGCGGTTTCTCTGTTGATGAATACGGCAGTGAAAAAAGACCCGGGTTCACTTGTTCAACGAACCCGCAAGGTGAATTCATTTCAGGTTTCAGCAATACGCGAAAGCCTGTTATCTATGGAGAGAATGGATTCGGCGATCACATCATGTCATGCGATTACACTGGTTTCATCAAAGAACTTGTTGCCCTTCCTTTCACTGGTCATGCCACATCAGGAATGAGTTGGGACGAGATCACCGATACAACACACTGGCAATGGATGGGCCATGTTCGCAGGTTCATCGACAGTCAGGTTATTCCTAATGCCGGAATAGGTCATGAGGAATGGGCACCGGATTACGTCAACAGCGAAAACGGCGGTACCAGCATGGTTGAAACTGTTTACCTGAAAAACAGTGAGCGAGGTAACAAGCGTCTTGTCGGTGTGCTGATGAACAGAAGCTGGAATTGGTATACAACAGGAAAAGAAGGCGCTTGCATTCAGCTGCCGGATGAAAGTATCATTCCCTCCTTTATGAAGGTTCTGAAATCTGCGTCATTCGACAATGAACCCATAAAGATTTCCCGCATGGAGGGGCTGAAGAAATACTCCATTCAGTACTTCGATCCTGTTACGGGTGAGGTTCTGAAGTCGGAAGTAAGGGGAACCTTCTCCGGAAAACTGTCACTGACCGAATATCCCGAACTTACTGCCAGCCGTCCCGTGGTCTTTTATAGCATTGAAAGGTTGAGGAACCGCACCGGCCGGGACTGATCCGGCTTTCTTCGCTGCCTCAGTGATTCACGTCATCCGGCATCATGAGCACCCTCATATGCCCGATGTAGAGTTCAATAGACTTTTGACGCGGTTAGATTCTCAGCTCAGAGGTCCGTGGAAGCATTTCTGACGGATGAATGCTCCATAAGACCTCCGAGATTATTGGGCTTTGGTTCAAAAGCGGCTCCGGGCAGTGGCTTCGGAGCCGTTTTCTTTTTTCTCCTGACCGGTCGCTCCCAAACATATTCCATACCTTTGTGTTTCATCTCTCCACACATTACATCCATGGCCGAGAAGGAAATCAGCTGCTCATTTTGCGGCAGAAAAAAAAGCGAAGTCAATATTCTTATTGCCGGTATCTCTGGTCATATCTGTGATGACTGTGTCGGTCAGGCTGATCTGATTCTGAAAGAAGAATACGGTGCGCCCGATAACACCCCCAAGGACCTCAATTTCAAGCTGCTCAAGCCGGCTGACATCAAACGTTATCTTGATGATTACGTTATCGGACAGGATGAAGCCAAGAAAGTGCTGAGTGTTGCTGTTTATAACCATTACAAGCGACTTCAGCAGAAGAAAACAGACGACGAAGTCGAGATCGAAAAGTCTAACCTGGTGCTCGTGGGTGAAACCGGAACCGGTAAAACATTGCTGGCCCGTTCCATCGCAAACATGCTGAAAGTGCCATTTTGCATCGCTGACGCCACAGTGCTTACAGAGGCAGGCTATGTAGGTGAAGATGTTGAAAGCATACTGAGCCGTTTGCTTCAGGCAGCAGATTATGACGTGAAGGCAGCCGAACGCGGAATTGTTTTCATCGACGAAATTGACAAGATTGCACGAAAAGGCGACAACCCCAGCATTACGAGGGATGTCAGCGGCGAAGGTGTTCAGCAGGCTCTTCTCAAATTGCTGGAAGGTTCAACAGTCAATGTTCCTCCACAAGGTGGACGTAAACACCCTGAGCAAAAAATGATTCAGGTTGATACCCGTAACATCCTGTTCATTTGCGGTGGGGCCTTTGACGGTATTGCGCGTCTCATAGAGCGGAGAATCAACATTGCCCCTATCGGATACGGTCAGAAGAAAAACGTAGAGTTCAACCGCGATAATATGTTGCAATACATCACGCCTTCAGACCTCAAGTCCTATGGCCTGATTCCCGAACTCGTAGGCAGATTCCCTTCACTTGTTCATCTCGACCCTCTTGATGCAGGTGCATTGCGCAGAATTCTGACCGAACCTAAAAATGCCCTCATCAAACAATACGTAAAGTTGTTCGAGATGGATGGAGTGAAACTCAGCATCGACAAGAAAGTGCTGGATTTCATCGTGGAAAAAGCCATTGAATACAAGCTCGGCGCCCGCGGATTGAGAAGTATCTGTGAAACCATATTCACCGATGCCATGTTTGAACTTCCTTCTATGGAGACCAAAGAGTTCAAACTGACCGCCCAATATGCTAAAGAGAAGTTCGCACATTCCCGCCTCAGTCAGCTGAAAGTAGCCTGATTGTTCAAGAATTGTTGAAAAAGACAAGGGCAAAAATCCTTGATTCCAGACCTCACTGCATAGTTTAGCCCTAACGATTTTTACATGATTTTCTGTGAAGCTGCCGTCTTCTGATAAAGAAGCGGCAGTTTTGCTTTTCGGCCCTCCCCTGCCTATACCTTTACGAATCAGCCGAACACTTCCATGAGCAGTGTGAAAGACAAAGAAGAGGACAACTCAGTGGAAACCCCACTGATGAAGCAATACAACTCCATCAAGGTAAAATACCCTGATGCA
>JBEAZL010000214.1:0-2876 GCA_041170085.1 Bacteroidota bacterium | reverse complement strand
TCACCTTGTGAATCAAGCTTTATAATTAGACCTGTCTCCACATTGGACTCAGGGCCTTCCACCAGATAGAATACAGTGCCATCGGCCATTGGAATAATCTGAGATGAATATTCATGATCGAGCATAAGTGGCAATGAAACCACCCCGGCATCGCCGAAAGTATCGTCAGGCACACCGTTAGCATCCAAACGAATCAGCAAGTGAGGAGCCGTCATATACTCCCCGATAAATCCGCCAATCAGTATCTTCCCGTCTTCCTGAACCGCGAGGGAAAAGCAACTTTCAACAATGTCGGCTTGTACGGATAACACCAGACCATTGCTATCTCCGAAACCGCTGTCCATGGTTCCGTCTTCGTTCAATCTTACGAGATGAATATCCACTGTCCCATCCGGACCTGTAGTTCCTGCACCTATGAGTATTTTCCCATCTGGTCCTACTGCTAAGGTGTTGGTCAGCGCAAAATCAAAGAGTTCAACCAACCCACCGTTGCCAAATGAAGTATCATATTCTCCATCCGGAAGCAGACGCTGAACACCAGTATGCCAGTCTGCATCAATGTATATACGCCCCATGGTGACAACACGGCCGGCGTAATCAAGAGCTCCATCAAAAGCCTGATCATAATCTCCGTCGAAGTCTGTGACCACTGTACCTGCATTGCCAAAATCCGGGTCGAGAGATTGAGCGTTCAACAGAATCGGAAAGAACATAAAAGACGTGAGGACGCCGGTAATAGAAAGTTTCATAAAGGTCAATTTTGTCAAATATAAACGGATAGTGCAATTGGCCAGAATCCGGACCTTGCTCTGCGGTAGGGTGGCTGAGGCTCTCGAAGCCACCGTATTCGAGGGCGAGAATGCATGCAGGTGAGCTTTGTCAAACGTCAGGGTTTTAGTGACGTCACTGATGCTTTTAGTCCATATTCTTCAATAAACCCTCTCCGAAAACTACCTGTTCAATTCTTTTTTATCTTTTTTTCGGGGGACACCCCCCTTAAAAATATACCTTTGTCTCCGAAAATTGCATTTTTTCCGTCAACACCCCCTAAAAAACACATCTTATCATGTCAACAACCCGTTTTCAGGCACTGGCAGAGCTGAACGACCGTCAGCCCATCACCTTTCCGCACAATGGCAGGATATCCGAATACTTCGGTGCCAATGTGTTTCACTACTTCAAGATGCGCGAATACCTCACAGATGAAGTGTTCGACAAACTCATGAACTGTATTCAGGAAGGAACAAGGATCGACCGCCAGACTGCAGACCACGTGGCCGCTGCCATGAAAGAATGGTCGCAGGGAAAAGGGGTGACACATTACACCCACTGGTTCCAGCCTCTGACCGGCGCCACAGCAGAGAAGCATGATTCCTTCTTCAAACCTCTGCAGGACGGACGTGCCATTGAGAAATTCGACGGATCAATGCTGGTCCAGCAGGAACCTGATGCATCATCCTTCCCGAGCGGCGGTATCCGAAACACTTTTGAAGCCCGTGGTTATACCTTGTGGGATCCTTCTTCTCCGGCATTCATAGTTGGCAATACCCTCTGTATTCCTACCATCTTCATCAGCTATACAAGTCACGCACTCGACTACAAGATGCCTCTCATGAAGGCCCTCCATGTAGTAGATCAGGCTGCCACAGCGGTTTGTCAGTACTTTGATAAGGATGTAAAGAAAGTCCACACCACCTTGGGCTGGGAACAGGAATATTTTCTGATAGACAGCGCTCTCTACAATGCGCGTCCAGATATCGCCCTCACCGGCAGAGCTCTCTTCGGACATCGTCCGGCCAAGGGCCAGCAGCTCGAAGACCACTACTTTGGTTCTATTCCTGAGCGCGCCATGGGTTTCATGCGCGAATTCGAATATGAGGCCCACCTCGTAGGTATCCCGGTTACAACCCGTCACAACGAGGTTGCTCCCAACCAGTTTGAAGTTGCCCCGATGTTTGAAGAAGCCAACCTCGCCAACGACCACAACCAGTTGCTGATGGACCTTCTCGAAAAGGTGGCACGCAAACACAACTTCCGCGTATTGCTGCACGAGAAACCTTTTGAAGGCATCAACGGTAGCGGAAAGCACAATAACTGGGCTCTCAGCACCGACACCGGAGTGAACCTGCTCAAGCCAGGCAAGAACCCAAAAACAAATCTGCAGTTCCTCACCTTCTTCGTCAACACTATAGGAGCCATCCATGAAAATGCAGACGTTCTCCGCGCCAGCATAGCCAGTGTAGGTAACGATCACAGACTCGGTGCCAATGAGGCTCCTCCGGCCATCATGTCAACCTTCCTGGGCGATCAGTTGTCGGCCATGCTCGATGATCTCGAAAAGAATATCAAGGCGGGCAAGATGACACCGGAAGACAAGACAGAACTGAAGCTGAACATTGGCAAGATCCCGCAGGTGCTCCTCGACAATACAGACCGCAACCGTACCTCTCCCTTCGCCTTCACCGGTAACAAGTTTGAATTCCGCGCTGTAGGTTCTTCGGCCAACTGCGCCAATGCCATGATCGCACTGAATACCATCGTCGCCAACAGACTTATTCAGTTCAGGAAAGACGTTGATGCCCGCATTGCCAAGGGTGATGATAAGGATGAAGCGATCCTGAAAGAACTTCAGAAGATTATCAAGTCAAGTAAGCCAATTCGCTTCGAGGGTAACGGTTATAGCAACGAATGGGTAAAGGAAGCTGCACGCCGCGGCCTGAGCAACCTGAAAGATACCCCAAGTGCATTGAAAGTTTGGAAGCGCAAAGAAGTTCAGGACCTCTTTGAAAAGATGAATGTTCTGACCCGCGAGGAGGTAAATGCCCGATACGATATCGAGCTGGAGAACTACGCCCGTCGTCGCGACATTGAAGCAC
>JBEAZL010000213.1:0-3941 GCA_041170085.1 Bacteroidota bacterium | reverse complement strand
CGGAAGGATTTCTGGATGGATGGCTTTTATATGTTCTTCAATTTTTTCCTTTTCTCATTGATCGGATACAACGCATTATCTGATGTGGGAGTAAATCTGTTCAAGGATTTTCTGGCCTTGTTCGGTATAAATAACATGGTTGCCATCAGCGTAGCGCAGTGGCCACAATGGACACAGATGATTCTCTTGTTTCTTCTGGCTGACTTCATTCAGTGGAATGTTCATCGCTGGCTCCATAAGTATCCATGGTTGTGGGAGTTTCACAAAGTTCATCATAGCGTTGAAGAGATGGGATTTGCTGCCCATCTGCGATATCACTGGATGGAGAATATCTTTTACAAGTCTGCTCTGTTCATTCCGCTGAGCATGATTGGCTTTGGCATCGACAAGATTTTCATTGTGCATATAGTCGCTATTGCCATCGGACACCTTAACCACAGCAACCTGAACATCACCTGGGGGCCGCTGAAATACTTGCTTAACAATCCGGCTATGCATATCTGGCATCACGCCGAAGAAATTCCTAAGGGCTCTTATGGTGTGAACTTCGGTATCAGCCTCAGCATCTGGGACTATATTTTCAAAACAGCATGGATTCCGTCCAGCGGTCGTGATATCCGACTTGGCTTTCCCGGACTTGTTAAGTTCCCGAAGACGTTTTTCAGACAGTTAATCTATCCGTTCAGGCGATGAAAGATTTTCTGAATGACTGGAGACTTGTAGGTATTACATGTCTCACTCTCGGTCTGGCGCCTTTCACACCGGAGCCTCATATACTGGGTAAGATCAGGTGGATTGCAGGAGGGGCAAACGGTATGGGACTCATGGATTGGTGGGATTTTATCATGCATGGTATCCCCTGGTTTTTACTGGGTCGCATAGGCTTCATTGCTATCCGCCGCAGGATGCGAGGGGCATCTTGAAATTTCAATTCGCGCCGATTTCTGTTCCTTTCCTGAATCAGGATAGGTGTTACTTTTGGTTGGTGTTAAATCCCAACCAATTCAATAACCCCATGAGAAAAAGTTTACTTCTGTTCGTGGCTCTGACAACGGCATGTTCTGTTTTTGCCCAGAGTTTTTCTGACGATTTTGAATCATACTCCGCCGGCGATATGCTCGGCGAGATGAGTGATGTCTGGACAACCTGGAGCGGTAATGACGGCGGATCCGATGACAGTCCGGTTTCCAGCGCCAATGCACATAGTGGAAGCAACTCGGTTTATTTTTCATCTACCTCTTCGTCCGGTGGTCCGCAGGACTGCGTTTTGCCATTTGGTGGCGAATTATCTACTGGTCAGTTCAACCTCGAGATGTGGATGTATGTGAATCCCAGCACCGGAGGTTACTTCAATTTTCAGCAGGAAGATGCTATAGGCGTTACCTGGGCCATGGATTGTTACCTCACCAACACAGCACTGATTCAGTTTACATCAGGAGGAAGTCTTCAGCTGGAAACTGCTTATCCATTCGGAGAGTGGTTCAAGCTCAGGATGGAAATGAATCTGAGTACCAACTCGTGGACCATTCTCATTAACGACGAAGACCGCGGCTCATTTGCAAATGGAGCTACACAGATCGCGAGCATGGATATCTACCCACTTCAGGGCAATCAGTTTTATGTGGATGATGTAGCCTATGATTATACTCCATACGAGCTGCCAGCTTTGAATGGTGCTGTAACGTCAATCACCGGAATGACCACAGGCCTTGCCGGACAGCAGGTTGCTCCAACCGTTGTGGTGCGCAATCTCGGAACGACGGCAATCAATTCGTTCGATATCGCAGTGGAGTACAATGGAAATTCGTATTCACAGCAAGTTACCGGACTTAATCTGGCTTCTCTCGGATTTTATGAAGTTTCATTTACCGATGAGTTCACGCTTGTTGCGGGAATGAATGATGCGATAGCGACAATCTCAAATGTAAATGGTCAGCTTACTGATGGCGATGGCAGCGACGATGAAAAGATTCTGGTTATCGATCCGGTTGTACCGGCAGCGGGTAAGATTGTTGTGGCCGAAGAAGGAACAGGTACATGGTGTCCATGGTGTGTTCGCGGACATGTATTCATGGAGCTTCTCAGTGAGCGATACGACGGATACTTCGCTGGAATTGCTGTACATAATGCTGATCCAATGACCGTGTATGCATACGATCAGGCCATGGCCGGACTTATTAGCGGATATCCGAGCGGTGTTGTGGATCGTGGTCCTGAATATGATCCTTCACAGTTTGAAATTCCGTTTCTCGAAAGGATTCAGATTGCTCCTGCAGCATTCATTGAAAATGGTGCTGAGTACGATTCAGGAACAGGCTTGCTTAATGTTTCGCTTTCCACAACCTTCCAGGCAGCAGTAAGTGGAAATTATAAGATTGCATTGGTGCTTACTGAGGATGGCGTAACCGGCACAGGTTCAGACTGGGCACAGCAGAATGCCTATGCAGGTGGTGGCAATGGCGAGATGGGTGGATATGAAGATCTGCCCAGCCCGGTTCCGGCGTCGCAAATGGTTTATGACCACGTTGCCCGTCTGATCATTCCTTCTTTCGGTGGAATGCCCAATGCTTTCGAAGCATCGGTTGATGCCGGTGATGAATTCGTACACAATTTCACCATGATGATCCCGGCAGACTGGGATGCTTCAGGCATACACATCATCGGTATGGTGATTGCTCCTGATGGAACAATCGAGAATGCATCATATACCACCATTGAAGAAGCTGTCGCCAATGGTTTTGTGGATGGTGAGGAAGTGGTAGGTGTTACTCAGGTAGATGCTCCTGACGCGACTGTTCAGGTTTATCCTAATCCGGCAAGCGATATCTGTCAGCTGTTGCTTCAGCTTGATTCACCGCAGGAAGTAGTTGTCGAGATACTGGCCTCAGACGGACGTCTGGTTGTCTCACGCGACTACGGACAACTCGCAGGATCACAGGTGTTTCCAATCAATGTTGAAGGCTTTGAAAGCGGCATGTATATGATTCGTGTAATGACAGGTAAGACCTGGCAAACACAAACATTTATCAAAGAATAGTATTCTGATTCATTCTACGAAGAGAGGCCGCTTATGCGGCCTCTTTTATTTTTTCCAAAATTTGGCATTGAAACCTCGGATAATTTCGGCAGTAGTAATTTTGCTTTGAGGGGAGGGGCGGGACGTAGTCCCCAAAAAAAATCACTGTGAGTTTATAGTGTGAGTCTTGAGTGGAGGGAAGAACTTTATTTAATATCTCGCTCTCCAAGCTCTACTCAAAACCCACTCTTCAATCTCAGAACTGTCCAGAGTGAAGGTAAAACTTTTGGAATGAAAGAATCTTACTCACACCCCAAACTCCCCTCAATACTCACTATATTCTCTCACTCTGTCACGCTACTTGGGTCTTGCGCTGCTTTGCTGCATGTGCAATCGCCGCTTCGCGAACCCAGGCGCCGTTTTCGTGAGCTTTCTTGCGTGCTTCAAGACGCTCCTTGTTGCAGGGTCCATTGCCTTTCAGAACTTCATTGAATTCTGTCCAGTCAATCTCGCCGAAATCATAATGACCTCTGGATTCATTCCACTTCAGGTCTTTATCTGGTAGGGTCAGTCCGAGATACTCAGCCTGTGGAACAGTCATATCAATAAACTTCTGGCGCAATTCGTCGTTGCTGTGGCGCTTGATACGCCATGCCATGTTTTGCACACTGTGTAAAGACTCCTTGTCGCTCGGTCCGAACATCATCAGCGAAGGCCACCACCAGCGGTTCAGCGCATCCTGAGCCATCTTCTTCTGCGCAGGAGTTCCCTGTGCAAGAGCTATCATGATTTCATAACCCTGTCTCTGATGAAAGCTTTCTTCCTTGCAGATGCGGATCATCGCACGGCTGTATGGACCATAACTGGTGCGCTGAAGGGAGACCTGATTCACAATCGCAGCTCCATCCACTAACCAGCCAATGGC
>JBEAZL010000212.1:0-2947 GCA_041170085.1 Bacteroidota bacterium | reverse complement strand
TGGTAAATACGGCCTCTGAATGTGGCTACACATTTCATTATGAGGGTCTTGAGAAGTTACATCAGAAGTACAGGGATTCTGGCTTCGTTGTTTTGGGCATTCCCAGCAACGATTTTGGAGGGCAGGAACCCGGGGATGATGGCCAGATTGCTCAGTTTTGTCAAGTGAATTATGGCGTGACTTTTCCGATGGCTTCCAGGATGAAGATTACAGGAGAGGACATGCATCCTCTTTTCCGCTGGCTTCAGTTTGAAAAGGAAAATGGCTTCGCCGATTTTCCGGTAACCTGGAACTTTCAGAAATTTTGCATTGATGAGGACGGATGGATTGAAAAGGTCATTGCACCATCAGTTGAACCTGAGTCTGAGTTAATTGTAGAATGGATCACCCAGCCAAAACTTTTCTGAGCATGACTGATGGTGTAGATATTTTATGTATTGTGGCTCATCCCGATGATGCCGAGATTGCTGCGGGTGGAACCATTGCCTTGCATGTGGATCGTGGATATCGTGTCGGGATAGTTGACCTTACCCGCGGCGAGATGGGAACGCGTGGCAATGCTGAATTGCGCGATCTTGAGTCGGCGGCAGCCAGCAAGGTGCTGGGTATCAGTTTTCGCGAGAATCTTGACCTCGGAGACGGAGTTTTTCATTCCGGGGTGGAACATAGAATGAAAGTGATGACTGCCATAAGGAAATGGCGTCCGTCGATAGTGATTACCAATGCGCTCGATGACCGGCACCCGGATCACGGAAAGGCCGCAGCTTTGGTAGCGGAGGCCTGTTTTTATTCGGGTCTGCCCAAAATGATTACATATGCTGAGGGAGTCGAACAGGCTGCCTGGAGACCGGGAGCGGTATATCATATGATTCAGGACTATTATCAGGAACCCGATTTTGTTATCGACGTCACTCCCTTCTGGGATAAAAAGATGGAAGCTCTGCGCTGCTATTCATCACAATTCTATGATCCGTCTTCCAATGAACCCATAACCCCTATTTCCGGTCCGGATTTCTTTGATTTTCTAATATCCAGAGCCGTTGAGTTCGGTAGACCTTCGGGTATGAGACTGGCAGAGGGTTTTGTTTCTTCCAGAAGATTCGGCGTTAAGGACCTCCACGATCTTATCTGATGGGTTTCCGGCTCTCATCGAAGGCCGGATAGCCTTTTCACGAACGATTGTGCCCACGGATCACAGCGAGGTCTTCCCGCCTTAAGCGAAAATCTTTTATTGTCAGACATTCCAGACGATGGAACTGGATCAGGTGATAGATAAAATTGGTCAGCCATCCGGCACTTGCAGCCATGACCGTCCCATTGAGGCCATACAACATGGTCAGCCATGCTCCAAGTGATATAAGTACGATAAAGCCCAGAGCAGCGCCCCACATGTTGTGCTTGTGAAGCCCCGTGCCTGAGAAATAATGACTGAATACTAAAGTCACCGAATGCAGGAGAATGGCTGGCGAGAAGAGTAATAAGGCATGATGTAACCCGACGAGATCATCACCGAAAATGAATCTGAACCAGGAATCGGGAATACTCACAGCCATCAAAACGAAAGGTGCTGTGAACATGACCGAAAGTTTCGTGAAAGAAATGGTCAGTGAACGGATTACTGACTTATCGCTCAGGTTGGAGATTCTGGAATGCTGCACGAGACTGATGCTCTTGGAAACATTCCATATCGCCTCGGCGGCGTATAGGCACAATGAGAAAATTCCGGCGCTGAAAAGGGATGCCTGAAGAAGGTACAGGCCGCCCCGCTGATTGAGAAGATGAATGACATTGCCGCCTTGTGCAAAAAAGCCATGTCTGAAAATTTGCAGTGTGTCTTTGAAAATGCCCGATTCAAATCTGAGCACAAGCGCATCACGCACACATAGCACACTTGCCAGCAGGGTGGTGCCGAAGGATATGTACAGACAGAGTATGAAACTGCTCACAGAGGCCTGATCTAGCAGTTGGTAAACCACAAACATGGATATCAGAAGCGAGATGGTCTGCAGAGCAAGCAATGAATTATACGTTCTGATTCGCTCGCGGGAGAGGATGATCTGATGAACAAAGAAGAACAAAGATTGCAGAAGTCCGAGGATACCGGCGTGGATGACGAACTTCGGGTCAATGAAGTTAAACAGCTTCAATATCATCATGCCAAGTGCCGATGAAAACAATGACCAGAGAATGGCCGGAGCAGTGACACGGGCTACACCCATTCGGGGAATGAGGTAGATCAATGCTCCTCCGCCGATGATGTTACTTATCGATACCAGAATGAGAATGCCAAGGTTGATGAGTGCTATTGCGCCCTGACCCTCTTGTCCGAGGTATCGCGTGTTCAGAACCACTGCAACGAGGGTGCAAACCAATACCACTATTCTGGCGAGCAGGGTTCCTGTGATGGCTCTTAGCAAGGGTTAGTGATTTAGTGCTTCTCTGTACAATGCGTCAAACTGGCTGGCAATTGCGTTAACGCTGAAATGATCGACAGCGTATTTCCTCAATTCTTCCGGATTGAATTTCTGGTATTCATCCGCACAGCGTAGCATTGAGTTTTCCAGTTCTTGTTCATCTCTTTTGGAGATCAGGTATCCTCGCTTCGGAGTCAGGTGTTCGCGTACACCGCCCACATCAGTGGCGATAACGGGACGGCCGCATGACATGGCTTCAAGGATAACACAGGGCAAATTCTCGTAATTGCTGAACAGAACAAAGGCATGTGAATCATGCATGAGCTGGACCACCTGAGATGAAGATTGTGTGCCCAGAAATGTGATGCTGGTTTCAGGAATATTCAGGGTACTTGCCAGCTCGATATGTGGCGCACTGCTGCCGTCGCCGGCAATGGTCAGGTGGAGCTCGTTATTATGCTTCAATGCCCGGGAGAAGCTCCTGAGCAGTCCGCTGATATTCTTGTGCTGGTCAAGAAGACTTGAAATGTGGA
>JBEAZL010000211.1:0-2757 GCA_041170085.1 Bacteroidota bacterium | reverse complement strand
AAAAACCTGACTATATGAATTCAAAACCCATGTCGCTTCAGCAACACGAGCAGATTTCTGCCGTAATGAATAACCTGACCCAGATACGCTACCGTATTTCACGGATGAAATCAATGTTTCCGGACTACTGTGCACATCTGGAAGAACAATACGCGGCAACGATTTCGGACGCACGTAAGTTCAACATGTTGCCTCCCTGGATGTAATTCAAAACAAATTTGTAAGATAAAATCCCCGGCCTAACCGGGGATTTTTTATGCCGTCAGGATGCGTTCAGGATGGGTATAGACCGTAGCCCTACCCTCACGACAAAATCCCATCAGGGTAATTCCGAGTTCCGTGGCAAAATCAACAGCCAGACTGGAGGGTGCCGAAACCGCCATCAATACAGGGATTCCGGCAACAAAACTCTTAACCAGTATTTCATATGACACCCTGCCGCTGACCAGCAGATATTTTGCCCTTGGAAGACTTCCTTGTATAAGCAGATCGCCGATCACTTTATCCACTGCATTATGGCGACCAATGTCCTCACAAACCGATAGGAGAGAGTAAGATTCATCAAATGCAGAGGCAGCATGACAACCTCCCGAAGAAATAAAAGCTCCCTGATGTCGGGACATGACTCCGAACATGGATGCTATTGAATCAACATTAAGTTTCAGATTATCCGCAGAAAGAGTTCCTTCCGGAAGGTTGAGTTCGGTCTTGCCACAAATTCCGCAACTGGCTACAGACAAAAGGCTCCGTTTATTTAACAGGCTTTGATCGAGCCGGTCAACCGGAATATCAAGGTTTACAGAATATATAGTGCCGTCATCACTTTTCAGGTATTCTTTCCAGACCAGATCAGACGACCGGTCTTTGTATACACCTTCAGTGAACAACAGGCCTCTGATCAGCTCTTTCTCGTGACCAGGGGTTTGCATGGTCA
Organism: Bacteroidota bacterium; assembly: GCA_041170085.1. Taxonomy (GTDB): domain Bacteria; phylum Bacteroidota; class Bacteroidia; order Flavobacteriales_D; family Sanyastnellaceae; genus JAWXBG01. The sequence continues at coordinate 1,823 of JBEAZL010000211.1, read as the reverse complement.
CAGTAAATGGTTCGCCATTTATCTGAACAGACAGCGGCTGCTCAACCGTCAGAATATCATGAACTGCAGCAAGACTTTTAGCCTCGATCTTCAATCCATCATATCCTCTGGTGAGCTTCATCTCTGCTCTAAGGAATGTTAAGAAAGTCCGCTGATCTTCCCTGATGCATCAATGGTCATGCCCTCAGAGGCAGGAATAGCCGGCAAGCCGGGCATACGCATCATTTCACCCAGAATCGGTATGATGAAACCTGCACCGACAGCGAACTCAAACTCTCTTACAGTAACTGTAAAGCCCGTCGGACGACCAATCTTTGATTCATCGTCGGAGAATGACTTCTGGGTCTTGGCCATGCAAATGGGTAATCCAGTGAGACCAAGTCTTTCAATCATGCGCAATCCGCTCTCTGCCTCTTTTGAATAGTGTACGCCATCAGCGCCATAAATCTCGCGGGCAATGCGTTCGATCTTCTCGCGAACAGGCTGAGACCAGTCATACAAAGGCTTGAAATCATTCTTGCCATTCTCGATCTCGTCCACAACAGCCTGAGCTATTTCAGTAGCACCGGCCCCACCGTTTGCAAAAGCCTTACACACCACTGCCTTGCAACCCATGGCTGCACACTTCGCAATAACAAGATCAATCTCCTCCTGACTATCAGTCGGGAAGTGGTTGATGGAAACCACGGGGTTGATGCCGAATTTTCTGCAGTTCTCGATATGCTTTTCCAGGTTGGCAAATCCCTTCTCAACCCTGGCAAGATCGGCCGTGTTATATTCTTCTTTTTTAGCACCTCCGTGATGGCGCAATGCTCTGATGGTTGCTACCAATACAATCACGTTTGGCTTCAGTCCTCCGTAGGCACATTTGATATCCATGAATTTCTCAGCGCCAAGATCAGCCCCGAAGCCGGCTTCGGTAACCACATAATCAGACAGAGATAGTCCCATTTTTGTGGCAATAAGGGTATTCGTACCCTGCGCTATGTTGGCGAACGGACCACCATGGATGATGGCCGGATTGCCTTCCAGTGTTTGAACTAGATTAGGCTTGATGGCATCTTTCAGCAAGATAGCCATAGCGTTTTCGGCCTTCAGATCTCGCGCATAAACAGGCTTGCGGTCATAGGTGAATCCCACAAAGATGTTTCCCAGCTTGGTCTTCAGATCCTCAATATCGCGGCTCATACAAAGTATGGCCATCACTTCGCTGGCAGGTGTAATGTTGAATCCGTCTTCACGAGGCATTCCGTTTCCGGTGCCTCCCAGACCGATCGTGATCTTTCGCAAAGAGCGATCGTTCATATCCATCACCCTCTTCCAGTATACCGAGCGGGGATCAATTCCCAATGAATGCTGTTTATTCTGAATGTTGTTGTCTATCAGCGCAGCGAGTAGATTGTTCGCCTTTTCAATTGCTGCGAAGTCACCGGTAAAATGAAGATTGATATCTTCCATCGGAACTACCTGTGCATATCCACCACCAGCGGCGCCACCCTTGATTCCGAAGACAGGACCGAGAGATGGCTCTCTTAGCACAACAGTAGCCTGCTTGCCTATCTTGTTCAGACCTTCCGTAATACCAATGGAGGAGGTTGTTTTACCCTCTCCGGCCGGAGTGGGCGTGATCGCCGTTACCAATACCAACTTGGCATTTCTGATCTTCGAATCGTCGATCAGACTTAGCGGTAGCTTGGCTTTATACTTGCCGTAGTGCTCAATATTATCAATGTCAATATTCAGCCGTGATGCAATTTCATTTATATGACGCATCTGGCAATTTTGTGCGATCTCAATATCTGATGGAAACGACATAAGTTTGG
>JBEAZL010000210.1:0-10066 GCA_041170085.1 Bacteroidota bacterium | reverse complement strand
TACTCCATGTACTTCGATAATTACTGGAATGATGTACAAGGCAACCGCGATGAAGTGTGGACTGGCAAACGCAACTATTTGCTCACTGCAGATTCGAACATCAAGCTCTCCTTTGATGTAGCCTACGCCGAGTATGGATTTCCTTACAGCGACACACTGGCGGTACTGATCAGTGCTGATTGCGGTGCAAGCTGGACCGAGATGTATGTTAAGGGCGGAGACGAGCTGGCCACTGCGCCGGACAACGGAAATCCGTTCGTTCCGTCATCGTCAGAATGGAGGCACGAAGAGTTTCTCATTGATGAATACCTCTATGACGGTGAAATATTTGAAGGCGAGATGATCATTGCCTTCCAGAACCGAGGCAGATGGGGAAATATCATCTATGTGGACAACATCAATATTGAACTTTTGGCTGGGGTGGATGAAAACCCGGTCATCACTTCCGAAATATCCACCTATCCGAATCCCGCGGAAAATCAGCTCAACATAGCCCTGGCTCATGTTCAGCCTGGCATGTACACCATTGAACTGATCAATGCTCTCGGGCAGGTAGTTGAATCCAGTGCTATCAATCACCAGAGTGAAGATTCCAGGTATATCATTGATGTATCAACATTATCTTCCGGAATGTATGAATTGCGGGTGATCGGTGAAGACATTCAATTGGTCAGAAGTGTCATAAAGAAATAAGCCAATAAAAAAGGCGCATCAGTTGATGCGCCTTTTTTCATTTTACCTACTCATTACATGAGTCCGGCAACAATCTTTTCTACTGTATAACCTTCCGCCTCGGCCTTGTAGTTTCGTACGATACGGTGACGAAGTATGGGAAGTGCAACTGCGCGCACATCTTCGATATCCGGGCTGTACTTTCCGTTCAGCGCAGCATGACACTTGGCACCAATGATGAGGTACTGAGATGCACGTGGTCCGGCACCCCACGACAGGAAATTATTGACCATATCGGGAGCCGTTTGTGTACCTGGTCTCGTCTTACCCACCATTTTCACGGCATACTCAACTACGTTATCAGCAACAGGCATCTTGCGGATCAGCTGCTGATAAAAAGAAATCTCTTCTCCGGAGATGACCGTTGAATTCGTTGCCTCCTTTCCGGAAGTGGTGTTCTTCACAATCTCCAGCTCTTCCTGATAGCTCGGATAGTCAACCCAAATATTGAACATGAATCTGTCCAGCTGCGCTTCAGGCAGCGGATAGGTTCCTTCCTGTTCAATCGGGTTCTGCGTGGCGAGAACGAAGAACGGACTGGGCAGTGTGAAAGAATGTCCGGCAGCCGTAACACGTCGCTCCTGCATGGCTTCCAGCAGGGCCGATTGTGTTTTGGGTGGAGTGCGGTTAATCTCGTCGGCCAGAATGATGTTGGCAAAAAGAGGTCCCTTCACAAACTTGAACTGACGCGTCTCATCCAGAATTTCAGAACCAATAATGTCAGATGGCATAAGGTCTGGTGTAAACTGAATGCGGTTAAAAGAAAGTCCAAGTGACTTGGCAATCGAATTCACCAGAAGTGTCTTCGCCAGTCCGGGCACACCCACCAGCAGACAGTGTCCGTTTCCGAAGATGGAAATCAGAACGTATTTGATGACCTCATCCTGACCTACAATAGTCTTGCGGATCTCAGCCTGAAGCGCACTGTACTTATGTTTCAGCGAGTCTAATGCCTCTGCATCATTTTTAAAATTCATTTCTGACATAATCCTGTAGTTCCTCGTTTGGTTTAATTCCCTTTAATCCACGGCAGCTGATATGGCCCAACATGATACATCGGATCAACCGATACATATGTCTGGGCGATCTTCTTCGCTGCCCACTTAAACAACTTATCCTGTCTCAATTTGTTGCCCGCCATTTCCTGAAACATGGCATAATCATTCTTGAGGTCGGCGCGGTGCGGTTCAATTCTCGCATCGAGGCGGTAAATTACATAAGAGTAGTTACCGTTCATCTCCTCAATCAACACGGGATCTGACACATCACCGGGTTTCATCTTGTCGAGAACCAGATTCACCTCAGCAGGCAAAGAGGAAACATCAAAACGGTTGCCGAGGCTGGAGCCATCGATCACCTTACCACCCTGATTCTTGGTATTCTCGTCTTCGCTGTACTGCAGCACTGCCTGTTCGAAGTTGATGTTGCCCGCATTGATCTTCTGGCGCAGGCTGTCGAGGCTCACCCTCCTGCGATCCAGATCCATCGGATCTACCTTGGGTGTCATGAGTATGTGACAGGCTTCATAGAAATTACCGCGCTTCTCCACCACTTTCACGAAGTGGAAACCAAACTTGGATTCGAATACGGGAGAATAGCTTCCCTCCGGAGTATTGTACACAGCAGCTTCGTACTCCGGTACAAAGGTGCCCTTCGACTGAAGGTCGTAGCAACCACCTTTCGCCCGTGAGCCGGGGTCTTCACTCCAACGCGCAGCCTGAAGCAGCATGGTGGTCTTACCCGACATGATGTCATTCCTGATAGAATCAAGGACATGTCTGACACGCTGACGTTCCGTCTCGCGGATAGGGCCGCGCATCAGAATCTGCGAGTATTGCACCTGTGTGCCAATGAGCGGTAAACTATCTGCCGGAATGAGGTTATAGAATTCCGTAATCTGGGCTGGTGTGACGGTTGCTGAAGAAGATATCTTGCCCTGCATCTTCTCTGCGAGCAACTGTTCACGGATATCACTTCTGAACTCGTCCTTCAGCTGGATAATTGTCTTGTTGTAGTACTTCTCAAATTCTTCAACACTACCGAAGTATCCTACCAGTCGGGCAAGACGGCGTTCCAGGTTCTCCTCTACTTCTGTATCAGATACCTCGAGGCTGTCGAGCTTGGCCTGATGCACGAGAATTTTGTTGAACATGAGATTCTCGAGTAGTGCGCATTGCTGGTTCACGGGCATTCTGCCCTTACCCTCTGTGTATTCCAGAACTGCGTTCTGCAGATCAGAATACAGTACAATTTCATCTCCCACTACTGCAATGATCTTGTCAATCACCTCACCCTGAGGCTGTGCCCAGGCCAGTGCGGGCATTAAAAATGCTATCAGGAAAAATTTTCTCACTGCTTCTTGTAATAATATTTGATCTGGTCGCTGCTCTGCGCCTGATTGTAAAGATCGACACGCATCTGGTTCAACAGATCAAGTTTGCGTTTATTAAGAATTAGCGCGCGTATTTTCTCCTTTTCAAAACTCAGTGGCGAGATGGAACCGCTCAGCTGATATTCCACAATATTCAGCAGATAAAGATTCCCGTCTTTCTCGAATTCCACATTGCGGTTGGAACGCAGAAAGGCCTCGATATCATACACGTTGAGCGGAACCTGCTTTACCAGTTCATCCCAGCGGAGCCAGGTATCTTCCTCGAAGTAGAAACTGGCATTGTTCTCTACACAGAACTGCTGCCATTTCACCAGATCAGACGGCTCAGAGCTGTTGAACAGCTTTTTCAGCGTCTTCATCTGCTTGAGGTCGCGCGGAGCAGCGCAGAACTTCACCTTGACGATGTAGTCTTTCAACTGAAAATTCGCCTTGTTCTCATCGTAGTACCTCTCTATCTCGCCCTCACTCACGAGGGTATCGAGTTTCTGGCGAACGAGAGCATTTTCGTATGCATAAGTAACGAGCGACTTGCGGTAGTTCTCGATCAGATGATCGAACTGCTGCTGTTCCTCCGAAAGGTTTTGCTCTGCCTGAACCAGAACTACCTGCTCGTGTATCCAGTCTTCGATATAACGCTCAGCCAGCTTGATGCTATCCTCGGCAGTGGAGTTGTTCGGAATAATTTCCTCGAGTTGCTTCCAGGTCAGATTCTTCTCGCCCACACTCACCACCCAGGCGTCTTTGTCGCCCTGGTTGCGGCATGCAGAGACCACCGCTGTTAAAGCGAATACAAGAAAAATCGAACGTACTGTAACTGTCACCCTTACTTGATCGAATAGAGAACGTCTTTGTTGATGGATATTTTGTGCTTGCTGCGCAATTCACTTATCCATTGCTGCTCGAGGTAATTCTGGTATTCAGAAGCTACCATGCCACGAGCTTCGTTCAGTCGCTTCACCGCCGGCGGCAATACTTCCTTGATATCCACGATGAATACCTGTCCGTTATAATCCACATTGCGGCTCAGTCCCTTGTTCCAGTCCAACTTGGTCAGCACTTCTTTATCCGCTGCAGCAAAAATGCCTTCCTCAATCTGAAGGTTGAGCTGAGAGTCTGCATTGATTTCCTTCGACATGGTCACTTTATCCGTGCCTTTGGCAATCATATCGCGCACTTTGGTCGCTATGCCCGCGTTTGCGCATGTGTACACTGCACAATCCACGCGCTCAGGCCACATGAACTTCTCTTTATTTTTTTCGTAGTAATCCTGAAGGCCGAGTGTGTCTTTCATAGCCTTGCCCCATACCTTTTCCTCAGTCAGGTCGAACAGCAGAATACCTTCACGGTACTCGTTCATCAGCAGACGGAATGGCTTGTACTTCTCTTCGAGTTTGCTGTCTTCGTATTCGAGCAGCTTGTTTTCAGCGAAGCGGATAGCCTCTGTACGCACATATTCCTTTGGTGTGTACTTTGAACGGATTCCGGTACGGCCAGAAATGTATTTCAGGAATTCAGAGGCCGGGTAACTGGTTCCGGCAAACTGGAAGAGCGCCTTAGACTGGGCTGTTCCCGACACATTGAGTACACCCTCATATACCGAAGAATCAGCAGCTGCAACCAGCGGAGCCAGGCTCTTCTCGTTGAACTTGTATTTGTAGTCTTTTTTCAGCTTGCGGATAAACGACTCGCGTGTGAGTTCTGAGCGCATGTCCTTCGACACTTTGGTGCGCAGTTCCTTCTCGGCCTCATTGTATGTGGGCACAGGACGATGACCAAGCCTCTTTACAATATGCCAGCCATATGCTGTTTTGAAGGGCTTGCTGATCTCATTGTCCTTCGTGAGTGCAAACGAGGCATCTTCAAATTCAGTAACCATTTTGTTGGCACCGAACCATGGCAGTTCACCACCCTTGCCTTTTGAGCTGGCATCATCGCTGTGCTTTGAAGCGAGCTCTTCAAAAGACTCCCCCGCCATTGCCTTATCGTAAATCTCGTTGATGGCCTTCTGTGCATTTTCAGCACCGGTGGGCTCCTTCTTCTCTTTGATCATGATGTGGGCCACATGAACCTCTCCACGCGATGGCCTGCGGTCAACAGGCTTCACAATGTGATATCCGTACTTGGTGCGCACCGGCATAGAATAGCTTCCAACCGGAGTTTCATAAGCGGCTTTTTCAAAAGGGTAAACCATATCGAAAGCCGAGAAGTAACCGAGGTCCCCGCCATTGTCTTTTGCACTCGGATCATCTGAACCTTCCTTCCCTTTGGCAACAGCCGCAAAGTCTTCACCGTCGAGCAGACGCTTGCGGATAGTCATAGCCTTGTTGTATGCCTTCAGGGTATCCTCAGGCGAAGCGCCCGCATCACATTTCACCAGAATGTGGCTTGCGCGCACCTCTGTTTTCATGTGATCATAAGCTTCTGCAACCAGCTTGTCGAGAAGGGCGCCATCAGTGAGATATGGGCGGGCCAATTGCGAGCGATAGCCGGCGAGCTCATTGATGAATTTTTTGGCTGTGTCCATGCCCAGGCTCCTGGCTTCTATCACCTTCAGCTTGAAGTTGATGAAGAGCTCCATGTACTCGTCCAGAGCTGCCGGGGTGATTTGTGTGTCGCGGTTGTTCTTGCGGAAAATATTCTCGAATTCTTCGAGTGTGATATTCTCGTTATCGATCGCAAGGACCACAGGCTGTGATGAAGAAGAAGTCTTTCCTTTCTTTTGGGCATATCCGCCAAAAGAGAGGGTTGTCATGACAACAATGGCGATTGAAATAACACTGTACTTCATGTTCTGATGTTCAAGATTTTAAGCGGGGGCAAATGTAAGCAGGGCGCAGGCTGCAACCACCGTATTTATCAGGCTAAATACAGGATTCCAAAAGAGCCTTACCAGGTTACCCCGGGAGCCGGCTATCCATTTCCGGGCCATAACCGGACGGACTCAATCCGTCAGGCTCTGACCGGCTCAGAATGTGTTACTTGTGGCTGTAGTTGGGAGCTTCGCGGGTGATATACACATCGTGAGGGTGGCTCTCCTTGATTCCAGCATGTGTAATGCGGATGAATTTAGCCTCCTGCAAGGCTGGAATGTCCTTCGCACCGCAATAGCCCATTCCGGCACGCAGTCCTCCGATAATCTGGTACATCACTTCCTGCACCGATCCCTTATATGGAACCCGTCCTGAAATTCCTTCAGGCACGAGCTTTTTGATATCATCTTCAGCATCCTGGAAATACCTGTCCTTGCTGCCATGCTGCATGGCTTCCAGCGAACCCATGCCGCGGTAAGATTTGAAACGACGGCCTTCATAGATGATCGTTTCACCCGGACTCTCTTCTACCCCTGCGAGCATTGAGCCAATCATCACGGTATATCCGCCTGCTGCAATGGCTTTGGCTATATCTCCTGTATAGCGGATACCGCCGTCTGCGATAACCGGAATACCCCTGTCTTTAAGCGCTTCAGCCACATCCATTACGGCTGTGAGCTGAGGTACACCCACCCCGGCAATGACGCGTGTGGTACAAATTGATCCGGGGCCAATTCCCACCTTCACAGCGTCTGCACCAGCATCTGCCAGAGCAAGGGCTGCGGAAGCCGTGGCAATATTCCCGACCACGATATCCAGCTTATCGCCATAGACCTTTTTCACTTCTTTAAGCATTCTGATAACGCCTTCAGAATGGCCGTGTGCGGTGTCGATGATTACGGCATCAGCTCCTGCGTTGTGCAAAGCCTCAACTCGCTCCAATGTGTCGGCTGTAACGCCAACCGCCGCTGCTACCCTCAGTCGTCCGAAAACATCCTTACAACTGTTGGGGTATTTTTTGAGTTTGATGATGTCTTTGTAGGTAACCAGTCCGACCAGCTTACCTGTGGTATCAACCACGGGCAGCTTCTCGATCTTGTGTTGCTGCAGGATGGACTCCGCGGCAAGAAGATCATCTCCCTTGGTCGTGGTGATCAGGTCCTGAGTGGTCATGACCTGAACGATGGGCTTCGAGAAATCCTTTTCAAACCTGAGGTCGCGGTTCGTTACAATGCCTACCAGCTTCTGCGATTCATCCACCACCGGAATTCCGCCAATCTTGTTCTCAGACATGATCTTCAGCGCATCTCCGACCACAGCCGACTGATTCAGGGTTATGGGATCCTTGATCATGCCACTTTCGGATCGCTTCACCTTTCTGACTTCCGCAGCCTGAGCAGCGATAGACATATTCTTGTGAATCACGCCAATTCCGCCTTCACGGGCCATGGCAATGGCCATCTCGCTACCCGTAACGGTATCCATGGCCGCACTCACCACAGGTGTATTCAGCTCAATGTTTTTTGAAAATCTTGACTTGAGACTCACTTCGCGCGGAAGCACAGTTGAGTGAGCGGGAATCAGAAGGACATCGTCGTAGGTAAGACCTTCACCTACAATCTTTTGACTTGAAGTCGACATGAATCTACCGGAATAAATTCGTGCAAAGGTACTCAGATTCAGGCGAACTCCGGTGAAGAACGAAGGGCATTGTCAGTCGCCGCCTACCAGCATGGTAACTGTTCCGCGGCGTTCGTAGAGGCGACCTTCGCCATCCTTAACAGCAACATAATAGACATAGGCTCCTTCCTGCACCAGCTTTCCGTTCATGGTTCCGTCCCACGGCGCAAGAATATCTTCAGTTTCATAGATGAAATCGCCCCATCTGCTGAAGATGATCATCTTGTACTCGGTGAAATCCGCGAAGGATATGACCGGCTGGAACACATTATTGAAGCCGTCGATCACGAACGCACTGGGGATCCAGATCTTGGGCTCCTGGGCGAGACAGAGGATATTGCTGCTGGATGTACTCTGTATTCCAAGGAAGTTGGGAACCTCCACTGCTTCAACACGGTAGCAGAATTCACCTTCGGTAAAGAGCAGTTCGGCGACATCATCTTCATAGAAGTTAATGCTGCCATTCACTGTTGCAATGAGCGTTTCCGGATTTCCTTCTCCAATACTCCTGTATATGTTGAATAACGCGATGCCATTCTCCCAGCCTTCATAATCGCTCCAGACAATGGTATTGACCAGTCGGGCCGGATTGGCCAGCCCCTCGAGCAGGATGGTCTTGCCGATATTGCTGGTATCCACATAATCGCCGCAGATATTCTGGGCAATTACGCGATAGGTGTATGAAAAAATGGATGGATCAACTTCCTGATCTACAATGGCAACGCCACCGGCGCCATTTGAAATGACGAAGCCTGCCTCTTCCCAGTCACTCTCTCCCTCTTCCTGCCGCTCAAACCAGTAAGTATGGTCAGTAGTTGTTGGTGTTACCGCTGCACCCACAGAGATTTCATTCTCGCCTGTCACGGTAGCCGTAAGGGTATATATGTACGTCGGAGGAACCGGATAGGGCGTCAGGACATTCTGAATATTGCCGATGGCCGAGAAGCCAAAAAGGTTCTCAACAGCTTCGATATAGTAGGAATTGGTAACTCCTGCAGGGGCGTTGACATGCGTCCAGGTGAGCTCAAAGCCCTGTACAGAGCCAATCTGCGAAAAATTAACACCATCGGTGCTGTGCCAGATATTGTATGCATCCGGCCCACTTGGCCATCCGCCGTACGCCGACCAGTTCAGCACAAGATCTGCAGAGCAAATGGCGAAAGGAATGTTACTGAGAAAGACGGATGTATTGCACTCACTTCCCGCCGGACTGGTATTAGGACTGGGCGGAGTGCCTGAATAACAAGTATCGAAAGCAGCTACGAGATAACTTACCGGACCCGCGTTGGTGGCGGCAAGAATATCGATGAACTGCGTGTTATTGATTCCGTACACTGTATCAATCGGAACTGCCACACCTCCGCCGGGGCTGTCACATCCGCTAACACCGTATATGATATATGCCTGGGTATCGGGAGCGCTGCTTGGCAACCAGTTAATCACGGCATCGCCGGAAGCGTGGTCAACCGAGACAGAGGACACTATCGGAGTATCGGGCGCTGTTGCATCTACGAACTGATCACCCGCGATATTGCTGACAAAAGTGCAAGAGCCCATGTCGAGCTGTATCTGGAAATTCAGGAATTCATCGCACAGGCTGATTTCGTAATCCCATTCATCTTCACCATAAGGAAAGGTCTGGATCACAGTCCATATCCCTGCAGGATATTCCATCCACAACTCATATTGCAAGCCCGGAGCTGAGTCTGTGAAAGGAAAAGGAGATGTCCAGAAAATTTCTGCAAACCCCGGAGGAGCAACTGAAGGAACGGCATCGAGGCTGATCGTGCACAGCGTATCTGAGGGAATGGAGAACTGGGTGGCTCCGTCGAAAGATTCTGTGACCATGTAGTAGCAAACAGGCGCTACCAGTGAATTTGGATTCGGGTCGCTAAAGGCCGTGGTAGAATATGTACCCACCGTAGCCACTTGAGTATACGGACCGGCGAGATCTGTGGCACACCATAGCTGGTAAGACACAAACTCAGAGGCCGGGTCAGGAGGCGCATTCCATTGCACGACCACATTTCCGACACCATCGACCGACAAACAGCTAATGGCAGGCGGGTCCAGAGCCTGGGCACCCGCATTCCAGACATTCAATACCCCGAGGGCAAGAATCAGCGATCGCAATATGGATTTCTTAGTCTTCAAGAATCGTTTAGCCGAAAACGGCGGCAAATGTAGTAGCGGGCACGTTAACGGGATTGGGTTGACTTTATTATACAGACGGGCAGGTCGGATTTTGGTTGCACAAGATCCTCTATATCAGTGTCCGGGAGGATAATTGTCCGACCAGCTGATTGTACTGTGAAACAATTTCCTCCACAATTTCCGCTGCAGGCCTGATTTCGCGGAAATTGGCAGAGCACTGACCTATTTCCAGTTCGCCCTCTGTCAGGTCTCCCTCGAACATACCCTTCTTTGCTCTCGCACGGCCGAGAATTTCACG
>JBEAZL010000209.1:0-3350 GCA_041170085.1 Bacteroidota bacterium | reverse complement strand
TCTCTGCAATGGTTTCGGCTACATCTCCGATTATTGATGCATCAATGAACTCATCTGTGATATTGTTCTGATAGGCGTGCTCTATGGCTGCGCTGGCAGTAGGGAAGTGGCTTCCAGTACCAATGACCATCATGTCGTATGCTTTCTGAATGCGTTCCCATCTCAGATCGCGGTCCATGGCATAATACCGGCCAATCAGAGAAACAATGCGAGCGTGTTTTCCGGAAATATCTGCTTCGAGTTGACGGATGTATCCTAATCCCGATTTCGGATCGGTATCCCGTCCATCGGTAAAGGCATGGATGAGGATGTCGTTTATTCCTTTTTTACTGGCCAGATTTACCAATGCGACAAGGTGGTCGAGATGGCTGTGGACTCCACCGTCGCTAACGAGTCCCATGAGATGCAGCTTGCCATTTCCCCGAATAGCTTTAGATATAGCCTCCAGGAGTATCGGATTTTCATCAAATGCTCCTGAACGGATATCGACATTGATTCTCACCAGGTCCTGATAAACGATTCTGCCAGCTCCCAGATTCATATGGCCTACCTCGCTGTTGCCCATCTGGCCGTCTGGTAAACCTACGTTTTCACCATCCGTGCGGACTTCTGCATTTGCGTACTTTGAATACAGGGAATCGGTGAAAGGAGCACTGGCGCAGTAGATGGCATTGGATTTATTTTCTTCTCCATGTCCCCAGCCATCGAGTACTATCAGCGCTGCCTTCTTGCCCATACTATTGATTTTTTGCAAAGATGATTTCGAAAATGGTTCCGCCATCCGGATTGTCTTTGATTCGCACTGCTCCATCATGAAGACGCGCTATGTTGCGAACGAGATATAATCCCAGGCCAGTGCCTTTGTGACTTCTTGTAGATTCATTTCCTATCCGGTAGAATTTATCGAATACCCGGCCTTTTTCTTCATCCGGAATACCAATACCGGAATCGGCAATCCGCAGTACGATGGACACTTCATCTTCGAAGAGCCGGGTGGAGATGGGTTTGTTTTCGCCTCCGTACTTGACGGCATTTTCGAGGAGATTTCCCACGAGTGATGTGAGAAGGCTTTCATCACCTGTGATCCAGATATCCTGACTGACGTCTGTTTCCCAGATGAATTTGGATGGATAGTTCTTCTTCCAACGTTCGACCTGTCTTGTTACCAGGTCCGACAGGTTTGTCTCCTGAACGTGTATTTGGTTTTCCTCCTGATCAATTCTTGTCGCCAGAAGAATATTCTCCGTGAGATTCTGAAGCCGCTGTGCTTCCTGTGTTGCATTCTCCAGGATCTCTTTCACCTGTGTTTCAGTCAGGTTTCGGTTTTTCAAGGTAGAAAGGAACAATTTGATAGCTGCCACCGGGGTTTTGAGCTCGTGGGTAACGGAAAGCAGGAAGGTTTTCTCCATTCTTGCCAGCCTCAATTCATGGGCTATGCTCCGGTGTATGTACCAAAACCCCAGTGCCATCAGAGACAGGAATACCATTCCCTCGCCAATAATCATCGGGGCTGACGGGGTCGTTGCATGATCGCCGTCTTTTTCCTTACCGACAAGCAAATATCCCCACCACATGAGTTGGAGCAGGATGTATGCACCCAGCGCATAAAGAATGAACAGGGTTTTGCGGGCTTTCATGGTTTTCAAAGCTACGACGGCAATGTCATCAATAAAAAACCCCGCAGAAGCGGGGTTTTTCTATTTGAAAAAGTCAGATTATTTCTTTTCCTTTTCCTTGGCATCTTTTGACGGAGCCTTTGGGTCAGGGCGAACAGGTGCTGGGGCAGGAGCGCCTGGTTCACGTGGTGCACCCGGAGCCTTCTGAACGCCACCGGCAGAATCAGGAGCATTGCCTTTAGTAAGGCGCTTTTCAAGCACGAAGCGAATTTCTATGTTGTCATCACTGGATGAATTGTAGGTAGAAATCACCTTGAATCCTTGTGCTCCGAGATAATTGAGTGCATCTGCAACTGATCCGTATGCTGTGTTACGCAGCTCTTCGATTTCACCCTGAACTGTCTTGTCCTTAATGTTCACCAGGCTTTCACGACCGAAATCGAGACGAATTGATGTACGACCCTGAATGGTGGTAGAAATCAATTCTCCGTAAAGAGTTTCGAGGGTGTATTGCTTGGCAGGAACTGTTCCTTTACCAGCAGGACGACCAGATGGGTCAACCGCAGGTGCAGTAGTTTCAGGTTTAGTCTTTGTATCTTTTGATTTATCCTGGCTAAAAGCCACGATTGGCAGGCAGAACAGGGCCAGCATGAGAATCTTCTTCATAGTTCGTTTTAATTAATTTGATTAGGACGACCAAATTTAGCACAGATTGTGCCAACTTGAAAACAAGTAAATGTTATAACGGCATTTTAAGCACAAAGTGCTGTCGGGTAAGACCATCCCGAAAGAACAGGACACCCATACAGTAAAAGTCAAGACTCAGTCTGACACGCGAATCACTTATAATTTCATTCCAGGCCTCTTCCATTCCTTCCGACCAGTGGATATCATCGAATACAACCACTGAGCGGGGTGTGAGATGCGGAGCAATCATATTCCAGTACCGCAGCGTGGCGTCTTTGGTGTGATTCCCGTCTATGAAAAAGAAGTCGATGGTATGGTTGTGAAGTACCTCCGGCAGAACATCGTCAAAGTTGGCAGTAACGATTTCCACATTCTTCAGGTCCAGCCTCTGCAGGTTTTCTGCGGCGAGATTCGCGAGTTCAGGATCACCCTCGATGGATATGACTTTGGACGGAGAAACTGCCGAGGCCAGATATGCCGTCGTCAGACCGAGATTTGAGCCGAGTTCCAGGCTACACGAAGGCCTGGCCATTTCGGCGAGGCGGAATATCATGCGTGCCTGACTGGCAGGCTTGGTGCTCGTCCGAACAATGGATTCAATGGTTCGGCGAGGATTTTTTTTCAACCTTACACTTCCTGCTCCAAGGTCATGGACAGAGATTGTTTTCTTTTCCTGCAGCAAATCCTGGCGGAGTTCTTCAATCTTGTCAAATGCATAGAAATGCCGCTTTTCAGACAATCCACGAGTGTACAGGTCAAAGACAAAGGGAGGGTGAATGCCATGCGCTCCTGTTCTCCGCATCAGGTAGGTGAGATAAGATCTCGCGCGGAAGGCAAGAAGGCTGATCTTCCCGGAAAGTTGCATTCGTTAGCCTTTGAGAGCCTTCAGTTCGGCTTCCAGTGCATCAATCCGGGCAAGAAGTTCAGGTAGTTTCCGGAATCCGACATACGATTTTTTGTAGTCCATAATCGCAAATGCCGGAGATCCCTGAACTATAGATCCTTTTTCTGTGATGCTCTGACCAACGCCACTTTGCGCGGCGATTT
>JBEAZL010000208.1:0-3701 GCA_041170085.1 Bacteroidota bacterium | reverse complement strand
GAATTTGCGCTTGATCCTGGATCTGGCCTCCTTCTTCCTTCCGATACCATCGCGGAAGGCGCTCAAATACCTTTCGCCATAGCCATCAGAAATGTCTCCACCACTCCGTCAGACAGCGTGCTGGTGAGATACTGGATAACAGATGAATCCGGATTTGTTCATTTCCTGGACTATCCGAAACAGGGTCCCCTTGGACCTGATGAGATTTTGCTCGACACGATCATGATTGCGACCGCTGGATACAGCGGACTCAACCAGTTTTGGATTGAAGTCAATCCATACAGTTCAGCTACAGGACTCCCAGACCAACCTGAACAACATCATTTCAACAACATCGCCCAGCTCAACTTTTTCGCAGAAAAAGATCAGATTAATCCCGTTCTTGATGTCACCTTTGATGGCAGACACATTCTCAATGAAGACATTGTATCAGCTACACCCGCGATTGTCATCATGCTCGAAGATGAAAGTCCGTTCTTCCTTCTCAACGAACCGGCTGACACAAGTAGTTTTAAGATTTTCCTGAGTGGTCCGGAGTTTCAGGACAGGCCATTGCACTTCAGTACCGGAGAACTGATTTTCGAGCCAGCCGGCGAGAATAACCGCTGTCGCGTACTCTACTTTCCAGAATTTACACGGGATGGTATGTACGGGCTTTTGGTACAGGCCCGCGATAAAAGCGGTAACTCAAGTGGTAAAATGGATTACAGAATAGATTTCGAAGTCATCACACGGCCCACGATAACCGAAGTGATGAATTATCCCAATCCTTTCAGCAGCAGCACCCAGTTTGTTTTCACGTTAACCGGTACTGAAGTCCCTGATGAAATGAAAATTCAGATCATGACTGTAGGTGGAAGAGTTGTAAGAGAAATCATGGGATATGAACTGGGAATGCTTCACATTGGACGCAACATCACGGACTACCGGTGGAATGGTACAGATGAGTTCGGAGACCCTTTAGCCAATGGGGTATACCTCTACCGGGTGGTTGCCCGGTTAAATGGACAAGACCTGGAAGTAATGCACTCAGGAGCAGATGTATATATCGAGAAAGGCTTTGGCAAGATGGTCATTATCCGCTGAACCCATTCTGAGCAACCGCGGGTTAATTTCTTTTTACAGATTGTAAATACACTACAATGGAGATTGTTTCCTTTGTGTCTGAAACACTCTGAAATACTACCCAACGGAATATTAAATTCCGGGGTTGAAAATACCGCGCTATTACATGGGCTGTTTCAGCCCTTATCCAGCCGCATCATTATTTAATCGCTTCCTGCAGAATGTGCCAAGAGGCACCCCTGCGGTTCACAATGAAAAATTAACCTTTTAATACTTAAACCAACTATGTCTTCTAAAATTACCTGGACAAGAGCCCAGACCATTGCACAGAATTATCAGAATAACGGTCCATACCTGGACGCCGCACCTGATGCGAATGGCAAGCCACAACACCTCAAGGCCTGGTGGATCGACAGGACATCCCTCATGGATATTCTGACCAATACGCCCAACTGTGACGGAATTCGTGCCTATATCGTTCTGCAGGATCAGGATGAACAGGGCAGACCACTGCCGGTTCCGTATCACAGTCTTGTGCTTGCAGGCACACAATCAGACGCATCCGGACAGCACCAAAACTTCAGGCCAGCTGATGATTTGGTGTATGACTGCTACAAACCCTGCCCGAATATGTGTGGTACACAGAACCTTATTGTATAAATGAAACAACTTTCCATCGAACATATTCTGCCCGAGCTTGTCGGTGGAATAGCCGGTCTGATCATGTGGGGGCGTCTGGCCCCCGCATTTCGGTGGCTTGCCCTTTATCTGTTCATCACGACAGGTGTTATTGTGCTCTGCTTTGCTTGGATCGACTGGTATAAAACCAACTTCCCTCCATTTCACATATACACCAATATGTGCTTTCTGTTTTATGGAATGATTTTTATCAAACTACAGCATCACAACCGTTACCTGAAGACCTGGGGTACAATCATGTTGTTGCTGCTACCCCTTGCAATAGTCTATTCACTGACCAATCAACAATACATGACATTCCCTTCTATACATAACAATGTAAGGGATGTACTCGCAGTGATTTCCGGTATGCTACTGTTGCCTTCCCTGATCGATTCTGACTATAATCAATCACTATGGAAGAATGAGCTTCTTTGGTTCGTCGTTGCCATTCTGATTTACCACTCGACAACATTCTTCATCTGGTCATACATCTCTACCATAAGATCAATGGGCATTAACGATGCACCTGAACTCAGTGAAATCAGCAATGTTCTGGGTGTCCTTTATTACTCTATGCTCTCAGTTAGCATGCTGCTCCATATATCCAATCAGAAAAAAAATGTCACATCTTGATTACATTGTAATCGCCACTGTGCTGGGAACCATACTATTTGGTTCGCTGGTAATAGGTGTAATCATCATGGTGTTCCGGAGCAGGGCCAGGCAAAGGGAGCATAAACTCCAAATGGCCCTTATGCAAAGTGAAATGCTGCGCGCGCAGAACGAAATCCGCGAGCAGACAATGTCGCAGATTTCAGCAGAAATTCATGACAACATCGGCGCTACACTGGCGGTTGCCAAAATGCAGCTATCAGCCATACAGGCCTCAAATCTGGATGAAAGAAAAGCATCATGCTCTGATTTGCTTACCCGCAGTATTCAGGATCTGCGGAATCTCAGCAGAAGCATGAATGGCAATTTTCTGGCCGACCTGGGCCTATGGAAAGCTATTGAACGAGAAGCCGGCCTTATCCCGCAATCCGATGTCCTGCAGATTGAAATGACCAAAAAGGGAGATCCTTATCCCATTGATCCCCAACCTGAAGTCATACTCTTCAGGTGTGTTCAGGAATGTCTCAACAACGCCGTTAGGCATTCCGGTGCAAGTAATATCCTGGTTCATGTCGATTACGACACCAGGGGTCTGACTATTGTCATTTCGGACAACGGAACCGGAATTCCTTCAGACAGAGAGGAAGGTATTGGCATGAAAAGCCTGAGGGAGCGAATGAAGCTTCTGAATGGAACCCTGAATATCGCTACCGGGCCATCAGGTACTTCCATAACTTTAGCGCTGCCAATTAACTCACCCCATTCATGAGCACCGAGGTCAACAACAATGAGCTGCGTCTTCGTGTAGCTATAGTGGACGATCACACGCTGTTCAGAAAAGGTATCACAGAAATACTCCAACAGCTGAATATAGATGTAGTCGGAGAATCTCCCAACGGGGAAGATTACATGCTGAAAGCTGCCACCATTTCCCCGGAGGTTGTGCTTATGGACATCCACATGCCAGGTAAAGATGGCATTGATACCACGCGATGGTTAGCCAAAAATCATCCTCAGCAAAAGGTGATTGCATTGACAATGACCGATGAGGATCTCACCATCATCAGGATGATTCGCGCTGGGGCCAAAGGTTACCTGCTTAAAGATGTTAGTCCGGAAGAGCTGAATCTGGCCATCACCGAAGTTGCCCGCAACAACAATTACTATGGCTCAGGACTGCCACCGGAAACAATTAACATCGCTGAAAATGGTGATATAAACATTAGCAGCACGGGCACAGAAAAACTAACAGCCAGAGAACTGGAATTCCTTGAACACTGCTGTTCTGATATGAGTTACAAAGAAATTGCGGAGAAAATGAATGTGATGATCAAAACCATAGA
>JBEAZL010000207.1:0-3431 GCA_041170085.1 Bacteroidota bacterium | reverse complement strand
CAAAGGTGAAGAATACAAAACCATCAGCAGATCTTGCTGCTTATGCCGGGACATACAGAAGCGATATGTATGGGGATATCGAGGTTAGTGTAAGACAGGAAGGTGGACTGGATATTCGTTTTATACCAACGGAACTCTTCAGGGGAAATCTGGAACATTACCATTATGATACCTTCCTGCTCAGGTGGAGCACAAGCATGATGTTGCCACCCGGAAAGGTGAATTTTATTCTGGACCAGTCAGGCAGCGTTTCCGAAATGCGCATAGATGTTCCCAATCCCGATTTTGATTTTACTGAGCTCAAATTATTCAGGGTGAAATAGACAGGGGCTTGTTGAATTTGCGGACTACGGACTCTTGCATATCCGGTTGAAATGAATTAAATTGGAATCTCTTTATAGGAGGTACCATGAAATCGTTAAGTAAAGATTGGATCACGGAAGGAACGATTGATTTTGAGTACAAGAAGTACATTTTGCTGGCATACCTGCAGCACTGTCAGCAGGCATTTGGTAAGAACGCCCTTTATCCCCCGCTGGGAGAATTGGTAGATCACTATCAGAATCTGAAAGAGTTCAACCGGCAGATTTCGGATTTGCGTCAAATGTTTCCCCGGAGCATTCAGGGAATCGATCCGGCTGAGGGAAAGATTCGTTACAAGGAAGATATCGAACCGGATGAATATATCTCCACCATAAGTGAAATCGTCGAATTTGCCATGCCCTCTGTAAAGTGGGCGATTGACGAAGGCCGAAGTATATATGATTTCGCAGAGCGCCATATTGAACTCTTGCCTCTTGGCATTCTTCCGGTGTATCGCGATGAGGGTTATCTGATGTTGTATCCTGATGGTGATCCTGAAGTGAGGATATATCAATACCGGTTGTCTGTTGTAGCCGGAAGTAAGGATACTTTCAGGGCGCTCGAGCTATCGTTCTTATATGCCGAGACCAGGACCCTGGCCAACACACTCGAGACAATCAAGCTGAACCTGATACGGAACTTCCCGGGTTACCCGAATCCTGCCACATACCTCTGCCGAACCAATGTCTGGCTCCCGCTGGCAGAAACTGTCCTGCCTGTTTCAAAGCGGATGCTCATGCGGGAACTTGCAGCATAGGCTCGTGTGTTACTTTCTGAAAACTTGATGTGATTTCAGGTTTAGGTGTAATTGCTTGCTGCACTGGCTTCTGTTACTTTTGAGGCCAACCAAAGCCACTGACATGACCCCGAAAGCAAAGGGACTTTCTCTATTCGCGCTGACGATGATCGCCATCGGCGCTACCATAGGATCCGGAATTTTCAAGACGCCGAGCGACATTACAACCAAGGTTCCTGATCCGAAGTGGATCATGATCCTATGGATATTGGGAGGTGTTGTTTCGCTGCTGGGTGCTCTTGTTTTTGCGGAACTCGGTTCCAGATTTCCAAAGGCGGGAGGAGTGTATTCGTATCTCACAGAGATCTATGGTCCGTTACCCGGTTTCCTCTATGGCTGGTGCCTGCTAACGGTTATTTCAAGCGGTACCATTGCAGCACTCTGTGTAGTCTTCGCAGAGTACATCAATCCATTCATAGGATTACCCGAAGCATATGAACCCTATCTCGCCATGTTCAGCATCGTTGTGCTGACTATGTTCAACATGTTTGGAATCAAAAGCAGCGAATGGTTTGCCAACATTTCGACCGTGTTGAAGGTTGTAGGGATATATGCTTTGCTGCTCGTTACACTGTTTCTGGGCGATAAGACAATCTTTGGTTCCCATCTCGCCGAAACAGTTGCAGCACCTGCTTCCGGCGGTAACAATCTTTATGCTATGGCATTCGTGGGCGTCCTTTGGTCATATACCGGATGGCACTACTCAAGTTTTGTTGCCGGTGAAGCGCGTAACCCCAAAAGAGATATTCCTCTCGCCATGCTTTTTGGAACTGGTGCGGTGACATTGACATATGTTCTGTGCAACATGGGTTATCTGAGTGCGCTAGATATCAGTTCTATTCAGAATAGTAAAATTGTTGCTGCCGATGCCCTCGAGGCTGTTTCACCCGGTTCAGGAAGTTATATCTCCCTGTTGATTGCTATATCCGTTTTCGGATGTGCAGGACTCTATGTTCTTTCAACTCCCAGGATCTTTCATCAGATGGCCAATGACGGCGTGTTCTTCAAGATTTTTTCGCGCAGCCACCCGAAGTTTGGCGTTCCGGTAAATGCCATTCTCATGCAATCGGTCTGGGCTATTTTTCTGGTTTACTTCTGGGGCAAGTTTGAGAATATCATCAATTATGTGACGTTTGTTGAATGGCTCTTTCTTTTGATAGCATGTGCCGGAATCTTCGTCGTGCGTTACAGGCTGAAACTACAAAAGTCCGTTGTGCTCGACCAGACAGAGCCGAAGCAAGATGATCGGACCTTCAAGACACCCCTGTATCCTGTGGTGCCGATTTTGTTTGTGGCGATCATTGGATGGTTCATATCACAAAACATATTCTCTGAACAGAAGGAGGTATATGCGGGATTAATCGTTTTGCCTGTAGGGATTTTGTTCTACGCCCTGTTCAGGTATTTCAACAGAAAGTAATCCGATAAAGACCAAATGGCGATGGGCAAGATTCAATGTACCCTGTTGCTGTTGTTCGTGTTGGGAGTCGGAAGACATTATTCCCAGAGTCCGGGGTCGTTTGCGGGTGGAATTTCACTGACCGCCGGTGACCTGATCAGGATACACGGAGAATACCCATCGAATGGATGGAGTGTCGCAGGAGAATTGCAGTTACTCTGGCAGTGCAATGCAGATAAACGCTGGATGTCTGAAAGAGGTCGTCCGTTTTTGGGCGTGAACTGTATCATGGTTGATTTTGGAAATGCAGATGTGCTGGGAAGAACATTTGCTCTTGTACCCCAGGTCATGAGACGCTGGTCGTTAGGTACTTCATATTTCTTTATCAGAGGAGGACTGGGTATCGGATACTTCAATAAGTCTTATGACAAAAATGATAACCCGGACAATCTGGTCTTTGGTTCCCGGTTTGCCAATGTGAGCAACCTCGGACTCGGACTTGGCTGTCGCATCGGTAAACAGCATTCACTTGAAATTGGCGGAGCGGTGATTCATGCATCAAATGCTCATGTCAGGGTTCCCAATATTGGCGGCAATGTGGTGGGCTTGCAAGCCACATGGAGATCAGGCGGTGAAATAAAACCACCCGATCCCACAAAGACCTCAGCAGACAAGAAGGAAGATTTGCACTGGTATCCGGCTTTTCAATTTGGATATGGATTGCACAGCTTCCCTGGAACTGTGCGCCCAATCGGAGGTCCACTTTATTCTACAATCGGCGCAACACTCTGGATGACGACCAGGCGCAGCACGCTGGCTGACTGGTCAGCCGGAGTGCACTATCACTACTATTCAGCTTATGAGCAATACGCT
>JBEAZL010000206.1:0-3724 GCA_041170085.1 Bacteroidota bacterium | reverse complement strand
AGCATTCCACCATTCCCGTAACAACATCCGATGCACAAAATGCTTTTTACCATGCTCTGGAGCGAATGGATGAACCCTTTGCAGATTCTTCAGCGATAGCGTATTCAATGCTTTGTAGTTCAGCTAAGCCGCACATTACAGTTGCACTTGGTGGCGATGGTGCTGACGAGATCTTCGGCGGTTACCGGAAGCACATGGCACTCGGTTCCAGAGAAAATCGCCGGATTTTTAATGCCATGGTCAGCATGGCCGGTCATTTCATTCCTGAAAATCTTTCACGCGGAAATGCCCTATCGGACAGGCTCAGGCAACTGCGGAGGTATGCGGATATGCTGAAAATGAGCGACCAGGAAGCGATATGGTATCTCGCCCAATTTCACACCATCAGTGATGCACAAAAGTTTTTAAATCAACCTTTCTCTCAGGAATACAAACAGAGAAAGTTAGCATTTCTCGCCGGAATTAACGGAGGTGTTCAACAAGCATTGTTGTTTGACCAGCGCTTTGTATTGCCCAACGATATGCTTGTAAAAGTTGACTCGATGAGCATGGGATCATCACTCGAGGTACGATCACCATTTCTGGACTACAGGGTAGTAGAATTTGCGAATCGTTTGCCAGTATCATCGAAGCTATCAGTCAGTGAGGGGAAAATTATTCTTCGAAGAGTCTTTTCTGACCTCCTTCCTGAATCAGTCTTCCAGCGCAGAAAGAAGGGTTTTGAAATTCCCCTGGAAGCCTGGCTTCGCGGGCCATTGAATGAGTTTACGCAAGACACTTTGTCGGGCGATCGTCTGGCAAGACACGGACTTCTCAATCAGGATGCGGTAAAGAACATTCTTTCGGACCTCAGAGCCGGAAGACGCTTTTCAGCCAGTCTGCTTTGGTCTGTGCTCACTTTTCAGGTTTGGCACGACAGGACCTTTGACTGAAGCTGATCATTCATCTTCCAGGCCAAAATCAACAGGCAGAGCTTCTACCACCTTCAGAAACTCCAGCATAAGAGCCATTCGTTCATCATCCTTGTTCTGCGAGATCCAGTCGCGCAGCACATATCCGCTCTGCTCAACTTCATCTTCCGGAAATGGCCCGTCCATACTTTCAACCAGACTGAGACATTCAACAATTTCCTCAAATCCTGATTCGGTGGCAAGCTGAACAAGCTCAGTTAAATGCTCAACAGGCTGAAGACCGCTGTTCCACATAAATCCCAGTATTTCCTTTCTGATGTCGAGGAAGGCGGGATCAGCGAGAGCCTCCATGAAGGATTCTTCGGTATTGCTTACCTTCAGGTTACTCAGCATATCAGATACCTGAGCTTTTACATTGTCGCTTTCCGTTTTCGCAAAAAGAGACAGAAGCGGCAGGACAACAGAATGATCACCTATTTCGCGACAGGCAGACAGGGCGGTGAGTACCACCTTTTCATCTGCACTGAAGAAATCCCTCTTCATTTCTTCGATTCGCCTCTGCATTTCGTTCATAAACCCATTGAATTTGAAGGTGCAAAATTAGTCCCTTAAACAGGCCAAATCCCGTGATTACCAATTTTTTCAGGTTTTCGGTGCAACCAATTCATGGATTTTGTAGTTTTGAAACAAACACCAAAACGTATCGATTCATGAAATCACTCCGAATCCTGCTGACCGCCATTTGCGTTACTGCCGGTCTTTCCTTATTCGCTCAGAACACCATTACACAGGAATTGGTGAACATTTCAATCTCCGGTGAAACCACCCGCGAGGAGTTGATGTATCTGCGCAATGACCTGCAACAGGTAGGTGTAAACTTCGAATACTCACCCCGATTTGACGGAAATCGTCATCTGGTTGGCATCGAGTTCACTGTGAAAGGCACTGGCTTTGAATCTTCATACAACCTTGAGCAGTTTGCCCCAAATCAGGCTGTTCAGGTGAATATTACCCGCACTCCCGGCTCAAATCCGGTTGTGAATATTCAACCCGTATCTAAGAAATAACTTCTTTCCTCATAATGAGAAAGCCGTTTGCACTGCAGACGGCTTTTTTATTTCACTTCACTCATAATCTGCTGAATTTCCATTTCAGCCTTTTCGATCCGACGTGCAGTTTGTTCCTGTGTTTCGTGAATGGGCCTGTGTTCAAGAAGAGAAAGCCACGGGTCAAGCTTGTCGCTTAAAGCAGCCGATTCTGGACTTAACCATGCCGACCTGAATTTATCGAGGATAAAATCTACTGCCGTATCAGAAGGATGGGCCATATCACGGTCCCAGAACCTGTAATCACGAAGCTCATCCATCATAATCTCATAGGCTGGAAAGTAGCTTCCCGCGCCTTGCTCACGCAGTTGGTTCACTGCAATAAGCAGATGAGATTTCGAAAGTTGATTCTCCACGGCACCGTGTTTCAGATACCTGACCGGACTTACAGAAAAAATCACATTCAGATCAGGATTAAAAGACCTGAGTCTGGCCGAGGTTTTCATCCACATCCCGGCAATTGCCGAGTGGGACATCAGCTTTCTTTCAAATTCTGTCGATGAGAGTTTATGGCAATTGGCTACCACCCTGCCCTGTCTTTCATACACCCAGGCTGTTCCAAATGTCAAAATCAGCCATTTTGCATTAAGCAGGAATTCGCGACCATGCATGAGTTCGCTGTTCATCTTGTCCAGCGCAACGTCGATGCTCGCTGATGAAAATGCCCCATGATGATCCATGCTGTGCCACATTTCACCGTGTTCGACGAGTTCATCGGGACTAAATAACCGTCCCTCTATCATTCTGTCGAGGTTTGCAGAAAGTGAAACCGGATTGAAGATGATGCCGAAAGGGTTCACGCAGGATCTGAACCTGTGACGAGTGAACCAGGCACCTACTTCTTCGGCAAAGCAAGAACCCACAAACATGATCGAATCGCCGTATCCTATGCGAATCGAACTTTCGGGCACATGAACAGGCGTCGTGAGTTTCATTTTAGAATTCTCAATAGTTGGTCAGGCTCAATCTTGCCACAGGAAAAATGACCTTCCGGACAAGCGGTTCTTCCGTGAATGCCACATGGCTTGCACGACAGAGGTTCACTATATTGAATCACATGACTATTCTTTGATTTTGGGCCGAATCCGAATTCGGGGATTGTGCTGCAAAAAACTGCGGCCACAGGCGCATCAACAGCTGAAGCAAAATGCAACGGACCTGAGTCATTCGTATAGTTCATCGCCGCCTTGCTCATGAGAGCCGCGGACTCGAGGAAACTCAGTTCACCGGCGAGATTTACAACATCCGATTTGCCCTCACATGCGAGCCTGATTTTCTCGCATTTATCCCTGTCGGATGGTCCGCCTAACAAATAAACCTTCTTGTCATGAACAAGGCTGATAAAGCTGATCCACTGTTCCGCAGGAAGCTGCTTCGTGAACCACACAGATGCCGGACTTACTGTAATAAATGGCACTGAGGCATACGCTGCAACTTTTGATTGATGTTCCTTCTGTGGATATAACCGCATTACCGGCATGTCAGTTCTCGTCATACCAGCAAGGACAGAAATGTTTCTGTCAACCTCATGCGGAAAGAACTGATCGCCCTTCTTGCCAAGTTGGTGGTGCGCTTTGTGAGAGAACGACCACGACAGAGGATTGCTGTCGAACCCTGCTGTATATCGCGCACCTGAAAACATCGTAATCAGGCCCGTAGAGGCAAAACGCTGCAGATTGAAAACTGCGTCGTAACGGCTCTTTCTGA